>JAPLZQ010000017.1 GCA_026394965.1 Candidatus Woesearchaeota archaeon | reverse complement strand
ATGTATTCGTCTGATGCAAGCCGCCTTTCAAGTCCAAGTGTGTTTTTGTCTTTCTCAAGCTTTTTCAGCTCTTCGCTTAGTCTGTCCCTCAGTTTGTATTCGCCTGAGTCCTCAAGCTTTTTTCCGTCTCTTCTGTATTTTTCAATCTCAAACTCAACTTTTGAAATTAAATCATTGCATTCGTCAATTCTGTCATTTAAGTCAACCTTAAGCTCTCCCTGCTGGCTGCAATACTGCTCTGTTTCAGTCTTCCTCTGGCGCAGGCTCTCAATCTGGTAGTCCACATTTCCAACAGACCTTTCAACATTCCTTATCACTGTGTCTATGAGAAGCTCTTTTTCCTTCTGGGACTTTTTTGAAATCTGGTACCAGGCTCTCACTATCTTCTGCCAGAGGGAGGATTCGCCCTCAAAGGTCTCTGTTAATTTCCTGCTGTTTTGTTTTATCTTGTCTGTGTATGATTTTACGTTGTTTATGGCAGGCGCTATGACTGTATTATATGTTTTTTTTGATGTTTCAACTCCTTCGAAAAGCCCGCCCTTTTCCCGTTCACTGATGTATCCCTTCACAAGTTCTGTTTCATATGTCAGCGATTCCGGCGTTATCGCAGTTTTCTGCCCGATTGATTCCGCTTCCTTTGCTGATTCAACCACTTTTTCAAGTTCATTTTCCATTTTTCATTCCCCCGGTTATTTTTTTAATTATCCTTTTTGTTTCCTTCATTTTCCTGCTTTATCCTTGCGTCCCTTTTCCTTCTCGTGCTTTCAAGCTCTTCCCTGTCTTTTGAAATCAGCTCGCCTGCCCTTGCTATTGACTCTGCAGTTTTTTCCTCGCTCCCTTTTTTCGTGAGCTCTGCGTTTTCCATCATCTTTTTCGGAGTGCTGTCCTGGAAGAGTTCCGGCTGCGGCGCCCTTATCTCTGAGAGCGCTTTTCCAACTTCCAAAAATCCGCTCTGCATGTATTCTGCAAGAGGGCTGATTTTTGAGTATGCCTCCTTTATCGCTTCAGAAACTTCAGAGAGGCTTTTTATGCAGCTCTCATATTTCTTCTTCAGCCCAGTGCCCATTTCTCTGCCTGATTTTCCATAGTCATTTTTCATGGTTTCGCATATTCCCTCTGCAAGCAGTTTTGCCTTCTCTGTTCTTTCCTTTATGATTTCCATTCCCGTTTCAAGCTCGCCCATAAGGTTTTCAAGCCCGCTTTTCTTAATCAGCTCACGCCCGCGCCTTTCGTTCTCTTCGCGCTTTTTCATGAATTCTGATTCATATTCTGCCATTTTTCCCTCTTTACAGATTCTTTTACGGATTTTCAAAATATCCCTTTATCCTGTCGTACAAATCCTTCAGGAAGTTCTTTCCGTCCTCAATTCCGTCCCCGACTTTGTCTTTCATGTAAGAGAGGACTATCTCGTTCTGCTCTGGCTCATTGAATTCGAAAAAGATTCCCTTCTTCTGTTCAGCAGTCATGTTGTCTGAAATGTCATCCAGGCTTCCCACAAGGGCTCCCTCCTGCCCCTGATAAATGGGGTATTTCCTGTCTGATGTTGAAAGGTAGCTCTCAACCTGCCCGTTTTCATTCTTTTCTGTGACAATTGAAAGCTCATACGGCTTTTGGTAGAAGTTCTCTGCAACAACAACATTCTCAAGCCGTGGAAAAACTGCAGCAGCCCCGTTTCTTAATTCCCGGTTGATATTCAAAGAATCTCCTGTTGCCATTATCCCGATTATTGCTCCCACGACAGCAGTTGTCGCAAGAATCCTTTTTCCTTTTCCTTCGCTCATTTTGATTCCTCCACAATTTTTATGATTAGAGAATGTATTGGGAATCTTTTTTAATAAGAGTTTCCCGGGCAAAGTGAGAGCATTTTCGGCATTTTTGGAATAAATGCGGATTAATCCGCAAATATTCTGGAAGAAAAGTGTTATTCCGGAAGATTTGCAGAATCAATGGAATGAAATTTTCCCATAAATTACCGGAAAAACAAAAGAAAATATTTTTATGATTTTTAACCGATTATAATTATCTTTATGTTATATTATTATTACATTGTCATTAGGTTGTTCTCCGTCTGTTTTTTTAGGTTTAAAAATAGCAGAGGAAGCCAGAATAATTATGAAAAACATTTTAATCATTATTAATCAATTATTATTAATAAGTTTTTAAGTTTAAAAATAATTAGAAAATTTTAGAATTAAGGAGTAATTTCAATATCGCTTTCTCCTGTGAGGAATCCCTCCCGCTTGACATCCTCTATTATGTGGTGGCTTATGCTTTCCTTTGCTCCTGCCTGCGAGAGTTTTTCATTGAAGGAGTCAAGCTCAGAAAGGTCATGGAAGACAAGCTCTGCATAGAAGTCATATCCGTTGTTTATCCTGAGAAGGGTGTTTATGTTTGGGTGGAGAAGGAGAAGGTTTTTCACATTTTCCTTCTTGTCATCCCGTGCTTTTATCATGAAATTCACCCTGAAATTGTATCCTATCTTTGAGAAGTCAATGATTGTTGTGTATTTTTTTATTATCTTTTTTTCAAGCCTTTCAATCTTGTCAAATATTGTTGAGATTGGGATTCCTGTTTCCCTTGAGATGAGCGCTATGCTTTTTCTTGAGTCCTTTCTCAGATGCGAGAGTATGAGAACGTCATTTTCTGTATGCTTTGGCATTTTTACCTCATTAATCCTCTTTTTTGCTTTTACTTATTTTTAATAGCTGATGTTTTACGCTTTTATAAGGGTTTACTGGAAAAATCTGAAAGATTTTCAGGGAGCTAATTTCCGCCGAATAAGAATTTATATGCGGTGTCGCCTTTTTTGTTGTCAAATTCTCCCCATTCATTCGTGCCTGCTAAAAAGAGCTTTACAAAGTAGTTTCCGTATGAGCTTTTTAATTCAGTGTAAATAGCAAATTTGTCTATTGTCATGTAAAACTTGGGATTGTCGCTTAATTCCCCGTTTGAGAGATTCCCGTCGACTAATGTGGCAAGCGAATCCGCCTGCTTGGATGTAAGCGAATTAACTGCCCTGAGCATAACATAGAGCTGTGTCCATTCCGTCTTGCTTGCAAATCTTTTATACATGCTTGGTATATACTGCTGCAGGCTTTGGCTGTCTATCCTGAAAACATCATCAAACCTTGCCCTCAAGTCATTCTCAAAGTTTGTCTTATTCTGTGTTTTTGCAAGAGCTGCTATTTTTTCAGTAGCTATTCTCGCTGCTTCTTTTTTCTCTGCTGCGCTTCTTTCTGCCTCTTTTTTTTCAGCAGCCACTCTTTCTGCTTCACGCTTTTCAGTTGCTATCCTCTCTGCCTCTTTCTTTTCTGCTTCTACCCTTTCATCATCTTTTTCATCTTCTGCCTTGCTATACTCGCTTTTTATTCCCAGCAGATTATCAGGTGATTCTCCGTTCAGCCCAGGATGAATGTAATCATTCTGATATTTTATTATTTTTTCAAGATAGATGTTCTTTTTGCTGAAATCAGAATTTTCAATCTTCTCCTGAAGGGGGTCTGCAAATTGGTCTGCCACAGAATAATTTCCATAGTATATTGAATCTTCAATCCATTTTAATTCAGCGTCAAATTCAGCTGTGTACTGCTGCTCAATAATTGCTGTGTTATTCTGCCTGGTGATGTCAGTGTTAAATGATTTATTGCCTGAATTTGCGAATCCGAATATTGCAGACACTGCAGCAGTTAAAACGAGAAACCTGCCTATTGAATTGTTTCCCTTTTTCCTTTGCTTTTTATTCTCCTGCCTTCTTTTCTGTATCTCACTTATCCTTTCAGCTTCGCTTATGTGCGTTTTTGCCCTGCTTATTATGCTTTCAAGTTCGCTTTCGCTTAATCCTTCCATGATAGAATATAGAGATGATTATTTTTATAAGCTTTAATCTGTAAAATCCGGAAGATTTTCAGAAAAATACGGTTTTTCAGGCACTCTGATTGCTTGCTTCCTCAAACAGCTTTGCTGCCCTTTCTCCTAATGCCAGGAGGAATGGTGCAAGTCTTGGTCCCCGCTCCCTGTTGAGAAGCACAAGATAACCTGCCCTGAAGAATTCTTTTGTCTGTAGCCCAGTCGCTTTTACTGCGTTATACATCTTTTCTGAGAATTCCTTCTCGCTCCCGTGATTTTCAGAAAGTATTTTTGCAACTGCTTTCAATGAGTGCTTCTGCTCTGGAGAAAGTTTTATCTCAGGGTTTACCCTTTCCTGAACTGTGAATCTGCTCTCTTCAGGAGCGTAGTGTGTAACCCAGTATTTGGCTTTCTCAATCCTCTGCATTATCCTCTCTTCCTGCTCTTTCCTGTACTGCCCTGTTTTTCTCAGGCTTGCGATTATCCCCTCCTTTTCCTGGAAAATCTGCGCAAGCACAGATGCGTGGGAGAAGCTCATTGAGAGGGGGTTTTCCTCCTTTTTCACGCTTATCTCATACAGGCGCTTTAGGTGCTTTTCATCTTTCTCATTTTCAGGCTTTTCAATTCCTGAATGCACCCTTTCAAGCTGGTCAAACTCATCATACATCTGGGGAAGGTCCTTCCAGGAGAAGCTCCTTGTCTTCATAAGGCGCTTGTTGTAGAAGTATCTGAGAAGCTCAGGCGTTGCAACCTCAAGCCAGTCCCTTGGATAGACAATGTTTCCTAATGACGCAGACATTTTTGTTCCATCTATCATAAGGTGCTCGTAGAATATAGGGTCAGGCATCGGGAAGTCAAACACATTCTCTGTGATTTCCCCGTTTGTCCAGAATGCAGAAAGGGGCACCTGGTATTCCTTCCCTGCCCCTTCTGTGCAGATGTTCCACCTTGCCCATTGTGCAGCCCACTCGCTTTTCCACATGAGTTTTCCCTTGTCTTTCAATGGGTCTGCAACTCCCTTGTATCCGCAGCCGACTGCCTTTTGGGTTTCAAAATCATAGTCAGAGCATTCGTAATGCACAAGCCCGTCTTTCACTTCAGTTATTTTTGTTGTTGAGATTTTTCCGCACTTCTGGCATATTGGAACCCACGGGCTCCAGCCTTTTTGGAGGGGAGTTGTCCTGTATTTCCCCGCTATCTCTTTTATCCGGTCTATGTTTTCCATCGCCTTTTTGATGTATGGCTTGAAGCTTCCCCTGTCATACTCTTCCTGCATTGAGTATATTTCCATGTCCTCATGGACAAACTGCTTTATGACTTTCATGTATTCTGACTTGTGGTGCTCTGCATAGCTCTTATGGCACCCGTCAGGGTCCGGGACTGATGTTATAGGCATTCCAATGTATTTCACATAATCCTCAGGAACTCCTTTCGGAACCTTTCTCAATGGGTCCATGTCCTCTGCAACCCAGATGAACCTTGCTTTGACTTTGGAATCCTTCAATGCGCGGTATACTGAGTCGCCCCTTATTGTGTCGCTCAGCCTTCCAATGTGAAGAACTCCTGATATTGATGCTGATGTCTTTACTACAAACTCACTCCTTTTTGGGAACTCCCGGTCTGAATAGAAAAATTTCCTTCTTGCAATTATCTTTTCAGCAAGCTTGTCTGCCCAGAATATGGAGTCCTCTTCAGCCTCCTCATTTTCCGTTTGATTGTGAACAGAAGTTTTTATGCTCTTTTCTTCTTTTTTATTTTCCATTTTTTCCTCTTGATTCCTCATTGGATTTATGAGCTTTGACAGTTCTATATTTCTTTTTCTTAAATATAAAAAACTATCGATGAGTAAAAGAATGAATCCCTAAAGCAGCCCTTTTTTTACGATTTCAGGCTTTTTCACCTGCCTTCTGTAGGATGCGTATTTGTCTTCGGGGCTGTATTTTGCTGGCTTGTTGGGAATGGCAGTCTCATTACAAACTGCGCATTTTTCAGAGATGGTGTATTTCCTGCATTTCGGGCAGATAAGAATGTGCCGCATTTTGATTCCTTTACTCTTCCCTTTTAAATTCAGCTTCGCTGTCCTTCTCTTTCATAAAATCAGTTATCTCAGAAACCATATTGTCCAGGGCTTTTTCAGCGCTCTTGTAATCAGTTGCAGTGACCTTTACAGAGTAGCTTCCTGCTCCCGCATATTTTATGTCTATTGTGATTTTAGGGTTCTTGTTTATTCCCAAGCCGGTTCCTATTGCCTCTTTTACAATCTCAACCCCGTCTGGCTCGTAGCTGATGAGCTTCAATTCGCCCTTTATGCTTACAAATTCGTGCTTTATCCTCTGGATTATGAGCTTTGTGATTGCCTCGGCTGTCTTCTTTTCAACGCCTAATTTTTCAAGGGATTCTTCCCCTGCTGCAATCTTTTCAAAGCATGAGCTTAAGTCCTCGTATTTCCTGAACACTGCGCTTGTTACATTGTCATACATCTGCCTGTAGTCTGACTTTGCAAGGAAAGCAATGTTCTCTATTATCTTTTCTGAGAGCTGCTCCTTCTTCATCCATTCTGTCTTTTCCCTTTTTTCCTTTTCAGTAACCCTTCTTAGGGAAAGGTCGATGCTTTCTTTCTCGCGCTCAACCCGCAGCACTTTGCAAACAACAAGCTTGTCCTCGCGGACATAATCCCGCATGTTCCTTATTCTTCCTGCTGCTATCTCAGAAATGTGTATCATGCCTTCCTTGTCATACTCATCCAGGCGCACAAAGACAGAGTGGAACTGTATCTTTGTAACAGTGCATATGACAATCTGCCCCTCTTCCGGGAGCCCTTCTTTTCTGTAAAGCATGACTTATCCCACCTGCTTATTCGAGAACTTCAAGAATCCTTGACTTTATCCTTGTCTTTCCGCCTGTAGGCTGCGCAATTACCTTTCCGCACACAAGGCACTTTATTTCAGTTGTGGATTTTCCGAATATTATCTGCTCATTCTTGCACTTTGGGCACCTTACCTTGACATATTTTGAGTTTGGCTCTCTTACCTTTTTCATTTTATTCCTCCACTC
>JAPLZQ010000016.1 GCA_026394965.1 Candidatus Woesearchaeota archaeon | reverse complement strand
CAAGAAATTGACTTCCTCTTTCTTTCTCCTGAAATTTTCTGTTGAGAATGTGTATAAAGTCAGCTCTTTTATCTTAAGCTCAATGCACCAGTCCAAAATCTCCTCAATCTTGTCTGCGCCCCGCCTGTGCCCTTCATCAACAGAAAGCCCCCTCTTTTTGGCGTATCTCCTGTTCCCGTCCATAATTATTGCAATATGCAGATGATTGATGCTCATTTAATCATTAGAAAAAAGTTCAATTAAAAAATCTTTGCTTTATCTGAAAATTCCCTTACTTCCTTTCCTGCATTCTCCTCTTGTATTCTGAAATCATCAGGTTTTCTGACGGGTCAATCCCGTATTTTTTGGCAATGATTACTGATGCAAGGTCTCCTGTATACATTGCTGAAAATGCGTTTACCAGGTATTTTCCTGAGGGAAGCATAAGCTCTGCTGAAGCGGATTTTTCGGCAATCATCTCTTTTGTTATCCTGATTGCATCATTGACTCTTGAGAAATCATTTTCATCACCTATGAAAACAGGGCAGAACCGTTCATCCCTGTTTGAGAATGCCATTATCTCATTGTGGTCCATTTCAGGGAGGACATTGCAGAATGCGTGGATATCCGCATTCTCATTGAACTGGCTTTTCCATCTTGCGCCTATGGGCTTAAACCTCTGGGAGGTGTATATCAGGGGAATTCTTCCGTAAAGCGCTTCTGCAATTTCTTCTGATTTCTCGCTGATTGCGGAATTTCTCACTGCAGCAATTATCTCAGAATAAGGAATCTCCTCTCCTAAAATCCCTGAATTGGCAAGCACATTAAGCATTGGAAAGAAAAGATAAGGCATTGCAGCCCTCGGCTTCATGCCCTGAGGAATCAGAATTGCATCGGTTCTGCCTGAATTATCTGACTCGCAGATCTTTTCAAGTTTGCCTCCTGATGTGATTGCAATTATTTTTGCGCCCTTTTTCATTGCATCAGAATAGCATGAAAGGGTTTCTTCAGTTTCTCCCGAGTATGAAATTATGAAAACAAGGCTTTTCTCATCTGCAAAATTAGGAAGATGATAATCTTTTACAGTAAAAACAGGAATGCCTGCCCTGATTTCCCTTGAATACGCCTTGAGGATGTCAGCTGAAATCCCTGAGCCGCCCATTCCCGAAACAAAAATCTTGCTTGTTTCAGGCTCTGCCCTCATTTCAAGCCCGAGATGCGAAGCATCCTTTATCATGTCAGGATATCTTGAGATGCTTTCCTCAATTGTTTCATCTTTCATTCTTGCACCAGCGTGATAGAATCATATAATATCATATATAATCATATAATATTGACTTATTTAAAAGGTTTTCGCATTTTTTAGAATATAAATGGTATACTAATATATATTAAGATATATCAAATAAAAATAGTATCAATAAAAATCTGTTAAGAAATTATTTTGGAATTTGATTCTCAGGCAATTTTCCCTTTCTTCCCCGCAGAAGCTTCAGGAGGTATGCTGGAAGCGGCTCCTTCTTATGGGGATTTGTCTTTGCCTGCTTTCCGCTTATGTACAAATGAGGGCCATCTGACTCAATGTCAATGTAGCTCAGGTTGTTTATTATGATGTCTGTTCCCGGAATAAGGTAATAGACATCAAGCCCTCTTATTACAACCTTGTGGACATCAAAATCAAGGAACTTGAAAGGAATCTCAGCAGTAAGGTGAGGATCATTTTTTTCGCAAAGGTTTACAAATATCGGCGCTGTCTCAAGGTACTTGTCCTCAATCTTCTCAACTTTCTTATCCTTTCTGCCAATGATTATGCTTTTGCATTGATATCTCATTTTACCCCACAATTCGATTAAATATATCCTGCTTTTAATTCTTTCCCTTTACTTAAGCGTGGTTATTAGACGCATAATCTGCCTTTCCTGAATTTGAAAGCTCCTCTTCAATCCTGATGAGCTCATTGAACTTTGCTGTTCTCTCACCCCTTGCAGGAGCCCCGAGCTTTATCTCCCCGCATCCGAGCGCAACTGCCAGGTCTGCTATGAATGTGTCCTCTGTCTCCCCGCTTCTGTGGCTTACCATGACATTCCATCCGCTTTTCATTGCAAGCCTTGCAGCACTTATTGCCTCGCTGACAGTTCCTATCTGGTTAAGCTTCAGGAGAAGCGCGCTGCATGCCTTCCTCCTTATTCCCATCCTTATCCTCTTGGGGTTTGTGGCAAGCAAATCATCGCCCACAACCTGAATTTTATCGCCGTATTTCGCCTTTATCTTCGCTGTAAATTTCCTGTAGGCAAAAAAGTCATTCTGCTCAAATGGGTCCTCAAATGATACAATGGGAAATGATTCTGCAAGCGAGAGATAGTAATCAGTGAGCGCTTCTGCTGAATATGGCTTATCAAGATGGTATTTTCCCTCTGAAAAGAACTCTGAGGCAGCTGAGTCAATCGCAAGCTTAATCTTTCCTGAGTATCCTGAATCAGATACTGCCTTTTCAAGGATTGAAAGCGCATCCTCGGGCTTCTCAATCGGAGGTGCAAAGCCACCCTCATCCCCGACATTTACTGCAGATTTCCCGAACTTTTCCTCAAGAATCTTTTTCAGGGAATGATATGTCTCTGAAACCATCTGGACTGCTTCGCGGAAGCTTTTTGCGCCTGTAGGTGCAATCATGAATTCCTGAATCTTAAGCCCTGTGCCTGCGTGCTTTCCGCCGTTAATCACATTTGAAAAGGGGATGGGAAGAATCATATGTGGCAGTTCGCCGAAGAATTTTCCTGCAAATGAATTCAGGTATCTGTAAAGCGGGATTCCAGATGCAATGGAAGCAGCCCTCGCTGATGCCATGCTCACAGGAAGGATTGCATTTGCCCCGAGATTCGACTTGTTTTTTGTCCCGTCAAGCCTGAGCATCTTCTTGTCTATTATTTTCTGGCTCTTGCAGTTCAATCCGATTATTTCAGGCGCGATTTTTCCATTTATGTTTGCAACTGCCTTTTCAACACCTTTTCCAAAAAACCTTCCCTCCTTGTCCCTAAGCTCAAGAGCCTCGTAAATCCCTGTGGATGCGCCGCTTGGGGCAATCGCCCTTCCAAGGGCTTTTGAAGTGATTACGTCAGCTTCAACTGTTGGAAATCCCCTTGAGTCAAGAATCTCCCTTGCCTTAATGCGAATTATCCTGAATCCTGCCATAGACTAAACTTTTGGGAGCGCCATTATAAAGTTTTCGCTGAATTAAACTCATTAAAAATTTCTTAAATTAGTCACTGATTAGAAACGACAAAATCGGAAAAAACCGAAAAGCTTATAAGTGGGATTTGGTGCGCTGGCTTAAAGTGATTGAGATGGAAGAAGAGAAAGAAAGAACAAGGGAAGAGAATATTGAAAGAAGCAGCCTCTGCTACGATTATTTTCAGTTCATACATAGGTATCTTGCTGGAAAGGGGCTTTATGACCTAATCAAAGACAGCAGCGAAAAATCATATAATTCTTCTTCCGGCGAACATATAAGCCCGGGCACTTTTTCGCACATCATAGCAAAAACCATTGAAAGGAAAATTCTTGGAATAATTCCATATGGAACAATTGAGGTATTGGTTGGAGAGATATCAAGCGAACCCAGGTTTGCAACTGGTTTCTTCCCGAAGGACATTCCCTGCGATGGATTCAAGGTAAGAGTTTATGACAAAAAGGAAGAGCCTGCAATTGATGAGCTTATGAAAACTTATGAGTCAAGATTTGCCGACAAAGAATTGGCATAAAAGCATAAAATTCTTTTTATTTAATTTTATTCGCGTTTAAACTTATCACTGATATTTCCCTATTTTCTCAGTATGAAATCATTGGTGATAAGAATAATTGCATAAGTTATATTAAGGCAGAACAATTACCCGAAAAATAATCTTAATGAGGTGGCATCATGAAAGTTCTTCTCACGGGCGCATTTGGGAATGTGGGGCTTAGCACTCTTGATGAATTGATAAAGAAGGATTATCAGGTGAAGGTCTTTGAAGTGAAGAATTCAAGAAACCAAAGGATTTCCCAAGGATACAAAAAAAAGGCTGAGATTTTCTGGGGCGACATAAGGAATATTGAAGATGTGAAAAAGGCAGTTTACGGAAGCGATGTTGTAATCCACACCGCTGCAATAATACCGCCTCTTGCAGACCAGAAGCCGAAACTTGCCGAGTCAGTGAATTTTTACGGAACTGCCAACATCATTTCTGCGATGAAAAATGAAAAGAAGCCGGGAAAGCTGATTTACACTTCCTCAATTGCAGTATACGGTGACAGGCTGAAAAACCCGATGATTTATTCAGAGGACTCTCCTAATCCAAACTCACATGATGAATATGCCAGGCAGAAACTTGAATGCGAGAAGATGATAAGGGAATCAGGGCTTGAATACACAATCTTTCGGCTCACTTACATTGTCTCAATGAACAAGCTTAAGATGGACCCTCTTATGTTTGACATGCCTCTTGAAACATCCATTGAAATATGCGACACAAAAGATGTGGGGCTTGCACTCTCGAACGCAGTTGAGAACAATGAAATCCTGGGAAAAACCTTAAACATTGCAGGAGGGGAAAAGTGCAGGACAAGCTACAGGGAATACCTGGACAGAATGACTGAGCTTTTCGGGCTTGGAAAAGGATTCCTGCCTAAAGATGCTTTTGGAAAGGACTCATTCCACTGCGGATACATGGAAACAGCGGAAAGCGAGAAATTCCTGAAATACCAGAGGCACACCCTTGCCGACTATTTTAACGAGGTAAAAAAGAAAGTGGCTGCCTCAAGATTCTTCATGAGAATGTTTAAGCCAACGATAAGGCAGTATCTTCTTAAGAGGTCAAAATACTACTGCGCAAAGCCAGCCCGCGCATAATTAAAAAAAAGAACTAAAACTTTATTTCTTATTTTTATCCTGCCTTGGCGGCTCAACATAAGAATCAAGATATTTCACAGGCAGGTTTTCTGTTATTATATATAGCTGCTCAAGCATCAAATCCCTAATATCTACCTGATATCTGAGATGGCTTTCCCCGCTTACTGCAAGATACCTCTTTCGTGACTTGTTGAATCCTGAAACCTGAACACTCTTGCATACTGAAAAATCCTCTGCCTCTTTAATTATCCTTTCAAGGACTGATTCAATCTGATTTTTTGAAAGGGCGCTTACATCAATTGTTGCATACCTTCTCATCCCTGATGACCAGCCCTCGTCAATTTCCATATCATAATTGCTCTGGGGATAAAGATTCGCAAGGAATACTGGCTTTCTGTAATCATAAACAATACTTTCTTTTTTCTTTTCCAAAATATGCACCCCCAAAATGTGAAACAATCTCTTATGGCCTAAGATGGTTTATAAATTTTCGTGGCATGGAAAATATTCATTGCCCTGCCATATCCGGCTTGCCGCTTTTGCAGCAATGCTTCAAAAAAATTTATATACTTCAGTATATTAATTGATTTGGGGTTGGAATGAAGGGAAGGCTTGTTATTGTGGACGGCATGGACGCCTCTGGAAAGAGCGTTATTCTCGGCTCTCTTGAGTCCTGGGCAAAGTCATACAGCATGAAGATTCTCAACCTGGAGCGCTATTATGAGGAGAAAAAGTGCTTCCCAACTGAAAAGGAGATTGAGGAGCATGAAGTTGTTGTTTCTGCAGAGCCAAGCCCGTTCTATGTGGGAAGGGCAATAAAAGAGGAATTGATACTCCCCTCAAATAGGAGTTATTCTGCTCTTTCAATTGCACAGGCATTTTCGCTGGACCGGGAAATCTTATACAAAAAAATAATAATACCTGCGCTTAAAATGGGGAAGTTTGTTTTCCAGGACCGGGGAATTGCAACATCATTTGTGTACCAGCCTGTTCAGGGAAGAATTCCCCTTGATGAACTTATGAAGCTTCCTGGAAACCGGCTTGCAATGGAATACGCGCCTGAACTTCTTATTCTCACAAAGGTGAGCGCTGATGTTGTAATGAGAAGGATTGAGGAGAGAAACAAGGCAAGGACAATATTTGAGAACCTTCTTTTCCAGAGAAAGATTGAGGAAAGGTACGGAAGTGTATGGCTGAGGCAGCTTTTTGAGAACTCCAAGTCAACTGTTGCATACCTGGACACAAACCCGCCAAAGGGAACAGAGGAAGTCAGCAGGGAAGCAATAATGATTTGGGAGGACTTCCTGAAAAAGAAGAAGCCAGACAGCCAATAATATCTTTATGAGATAATCTTATGAGTTTTTTATAACATTTTTTATATTATTTTTCATAATATCGTTTTTATCATAACATTTTCTTAATAACAATATATTTAAGCAACTACTATGTGTAGTGTTTGGGCCCGAGATAAGCCCTATAGATAGTGTTTTTGATGTTACTGGAGAGTTTAAAATGAAATGCCCTTTCTGCGGCTCTGAAAATACAGTTGTGCTTGAAACAAGGGAAAGCGACTCAGGCACAAGAAGGAGAAGGGAATGCGCCAAGTGCACTAAGCGCTTCACCACTTATGAGAATATTGAGCATTCCCCCATTATGGTAATCAAAAAGGACAGCAGGAGGGAGATTTTTTCCAAGGAAAAACTTAAAAATGGAATCATAAAAGCCTGCGAGAAGCGCCCGGTTTCAATTGAGGAGATAAATCATATTGCAGATGACATTGAGGGTAAAATCCTTGAGAACGGGCTTTCCGAGATAAAGAGCAAGCAGGTCGGGGACATGATAATGAGCCGGCTGAAGAAGGTGGACAAGATTGCCTTCATCAGGTTCGCTTCAGTCTACAGGGAGTTTGAGGACATAACTGACTTTGCAGATGAACTGAAAAAACTGATTAAGGAAAAGAAGCAGTAGTTTTTGAAAAAGGGGTGTGTGATTGATGAACAAGGGAAGTATTAGAGAGGTAATCAAAAGAGACGGAAGCGTTGTCAAGTTTGACAAAAAAAAGATTGAGAATGCAATCTTCAAGGCGCTTGTGAGCGTTGGGAAGGTTGACAAGAAATTCTCCCAGGCTGCTTCTGAAAAGGTTATTGAAGTTCTGGAAAAGACTTTTACTGATGATGAATTCCCAACTGTTGAGCAGATTCAGGACATTGTTGAAATAACATTAATCAAGCTTGGAGAGGCAAGCGTTGCAAAGGAATACATTCTCTACAGAAAGGAAAGAGAGAAAATCAGGGATGAGAAAAAGGGAATCCTCAACAAGCAGGTTCTTGATGATATTGACAAGGAATTTGACACAAACGGGCTGAGGGTTCTTGCATCAAGGTATCTTAGGAAAAACAGCAGGGGAGAAATTATAGAGAGCCCAAGGGAACTTTTCAGCAGGTGCGCGATAAATGATGGGATAGGCGACCTTATTCACGACAAGGTGCTTTATGACAGGGAGAAAAAGCAGGGGATAAGGGCGCTTGAGAAAGATGATAGCATCAATGAGGCAAGCCTGAAAAGGTATTATGAAGAAAAGATTTCAATAGGCAGGTATCCTCTTAATGAGAATCACATTGAGACCCTTAAAAGAACATATGCCCTTTTGAATTCAGAAGGGAAAATGAGAAAATCCTTTTCAGAGATTATCTCAATGCTCAAGTCAGGGGAGCTTTCCGGCTATGAGAATGAAATAAGCAAATACTTCACTCTCATGACAAAGAAGAAATTCATGCCGAACACTCCTGCCCTTGCAAATTTTGGGAATGTGCACGGCATGGGAAGCGCGTGCTTCGTGCTTGACATCGGGGACAGCATGGAAAGCATAATGAGCACACTGAAGGATGCTGCAATAATCTTCAAGGCAGGAGGGGGCTGCGGCTACAACTTCTCAAAACTGAGGCCTACGGGAGACCTTGTGAAATCCACAAGCGGCGTTGCATCAGGTCCTATAAGTTTTATGACTCTTTACGACAAGATGACTGAAGTAATAAGCCAGGGCGGAATAAGAAGGGGAGCCAACATGGGAATCCTCAATGTTGACCATCCTGATATTGAGCTTTTCATAAAGGCAAAGGAAGGGAATGCAATCCTGAAAAATTTCAACATTTCAGTTCTGCTTACATCTGAATTCTGGGAGTGCTATTCTGAAAAGAAGCCATTCCCCCTGAGAAATCCGAGGGACAGAAGCGTCCTTGCAGAAGTGAATCCTGTAAACCTTTTTGACAACATTGCATATGAGGCAAGGAACTTTGCAGAGCCCGGGCTTCTTTTCATGGACAACATAAACAAGAGAAATCCAACATTAAAGGCGCTTGGCCCTATTGTAACAACAAACCCCTGCGGTGAGGTTCTGCTCTATCCTGATGAGTCCTGCAACCTCGGAAGCATCAATGTCTATGAGTTTGTGATAACTGATGCAGAGGGGAAGAAAAAGGTTGACTGGGATGAGATGGCTGAGACAGTCAGAATCGGGACAAGATTCCTGGACAACATCAATGACATAAACAATTTCCCGTTTGACAAGATAAGGGAGATGACAAGAAAGAGCAGGAAAATAGGGCTTGGAGTCATGGGTGTTGGAGACCTATTGTATGAGCTTGGGATAAGGTATGACTCAGAGGAGGGGCTTTCATTCATGGAAGAGCTCATGGAATTCATAAATTTCCACTCAAAGCTTGCAAGCATTGAGCTTTCAAAAGAAAGAGGGGCTTTCCCGCTTTTCAGCGAGAGTTCATATGCAGAAGGCGAAATGGGGATTGAAGGGTTCTATGAAAGAAAAAACTGGAGGCAGGACTGGAAAAGGGTAAGTGAAGGCATAAGGAAATACGGGCTGAGAAATGCCTTCACAACGGTTATTGCCCCGACAGGAAGCATATCCATGATTGCAAACACAAGCAGCGGGATAGAGCCGCTGTTCAGCATTGTGTTTGAAAAGCGCGTGGTAGTTGGAAATTTCTACTATGTGAACCGCGTTTTTGAAAAGGAGATTAGGAACATAGGGCTTTACAATCCGCTCCTTCTGGAAAGGATTGCAGACAACAGCGGCTCAATCCAGAACATTGTGGAAATTCCCGAAACTCTGAAGAATGTCTTTGTGACCTCATCGGAAATAAGCCCTGAGATGCATGTGAGGGCTCAGGCTGCATTCCAGAAATGGGTGGACAGCTCAATCTCAAAAACCATAAACATGCCCGGAAATGCAACAATGGATGACGTAAAAAGTGCCTACATCCTTGCGCACAATCTTGGATGCAAGGGAATCACTGTATACAGGGACGGAAGCATAGAGACGCAGGTGCTTAATGCCGGAAAGAAGCAGAAAAAGGATTTCCAGATAAAGCATGAGCAGGGCGATGAGGAGCAGGAAAAAGGCGAGAGCTGCCCGATATGCGGCGCTGTTCTCAAGAAAGAAGAGGGATGCGCAACATGCTCAAGCTGCGGCTGGTGCAAGTGCTCATCATCATAAATTGAAAAACCAGGAGAAGGATAAAATGGGAAAGTTTGACATTAACATTTCAGACCTTAACATAACCTCTGACAAGAACGGCAAGGTGAAGCTTGAGAAAGGGCTTGTGCATGTGTATTACGGCGAGGGCAGGGGAAAGACATCTGTTGCACTGGGAACTGCTCTGCGCGCATGCGGGCACGGGATGCGCGTGAAGGTTGTCCAGCTCCTTAAGGGATTCAACTCAATAGGAGAGTGCATGATGCAGGATGAGATTTCAGAGCTTGAGATAAAGCAGTTCGGAAACGGCGCCTACATCTTTGAGGGAAGCGTAAAGAACAAGGACAAGGAAATGGCGCTCTTCGGGCTCTCTGAGGCGGAAAAGTCCATGAAGTCAGGGAATTATGATGTCATCATTGTTGATGAGGCAATCTACGCGCTTGAATTCGGGCTTATCCCAACTGAAAAGATTATCCGCCTGATAAATGAAAAGCCGAATGATGTTGAGCTTATACTTACCGGAGGCAGGAATCCCCCTAAGGAGGTTCTTGAGCTCGCTGATTATGTCAGCCATCTTGTGCTTGAGAAGCATCCCTACCAGAAGGGGATAAAGGCAAGGATGGGAATTGACTTTTGATTGATTTTTAATTTACTTTCAGAATTTCACTTCAACATTAATATCTGGGAATTTCTCCTTAATCGATTCTTTCAGGTGCCTTGTCTCAGAAAGGAACTCGTTTGAGTGGTAGCGCGTTGAATAGAATAGAGACGGCTTTTTTGCAACTTCTGAAAAATCCGCATTCTCGCATAATCCAATTTCCCATCTGCATTTAAGCCCATTAATCAGCTCTGCAATCTGGAGTATGTGCTCGCGCTTATACATAATTCCGGGAATTATTTTAGTCTTGACATCTATCTCAATGCTGTCATCGTTGTCCTTAAGAAGCCTCATGGTTTCAGAAATGTCCTTCATTATTTCTTCTGTCTTCTTGAAAAATGTCTCAGACTTTGTCACCATTTTAAAAATCATGGGCTCAAGGGGCGCCTTGATGTCAAGCATCACTGAATCAAGAAGATTCTCCATAAGAAGGGATTTTATGGCTTCAGGCTTTGAGCAGTTTGTCTCAAGCCTGATTTTAAGCCCCTCTTTCCTTGAGAATCTTGCTATTGAGAGAAGCGCCTGCCTCTGCAGGGTTGGCTCTCCCCCCGTGAATAATACTGAGTCAAACGGCCTGAAGAGAATGTTCTCTGAAAGAATCCTGTTTTTCACCGCCCTTGTGTCTGTGAGAAATTCCTCATTGAAGGACAGAATATCTGAATTGTAGCAGTGGGAGCACTTGAAGTTGCATCCGGAAAAGAAAACTATGATGCTCTTATGCCCTTTCCAGCTCTCATCTGAATCAGTGGTTATTCCCGCTATGTAAGCCTGCATGGGAGATGTTAAACGCTTCTCTTATTAATATCTTATCAATATTTTATTAATATTTTACATAACATCAATGATTTTATAAAAAACGATGAGAAAAAAATGAGGAGAATATCTAAAAAATATTTGAGAAAAACTTTAAAAAATATTTAAGAAAGACAATTCAGAAAAACTTATTCAACAGGGAGTTTTTTTTCTTCTGGAATAAATTCTCCGAGGCAATGATGGCTCTGCATTGTTTTGTAGCTTATGTGGTTCGTGAACTTGTTTGTGTGATTAAGGTTTGGCTTTTTAGCGCTCTTCTTTTCCATCGACTCACCCCTCTTTTATTTTCAAAAGAAAAAAATCTTAAAAAAATTCAGGGACTTCAGGTATTTAAAGATATGCTTGATTAAACATATAGTAAGAAATATGTTATTTTTCCTGTGGAAATTGCGTCGCAATGCCATCAATCAAAAATATTTCATCTCTGATTTTCCATTTGAAAGGACAGCTGATTCTGCGGCTCAGGCGGCTGCCTGATTTAATATGCTGGCATTGATTAAAAATTCCTGTAATTTACAAAAGATGAAGGACTGAAAAGCAATAGAAAATAGAAAAAAGCGCCTTACCCCGCCTTCTTTTCATCTTCAATTGGAGAAAAGAGCGGCTGGATTGTGCTTCCGGCTATTTCCCCTGACTCAGCAAGAATTTTGACAGTAAGCGTCTTAAATGTCTGGGTAAGGTATGTTATGTTCCAGATTAGATTCTCTTCCTGGTGAAGAACAACAATTATCTTAACCGGTTTTTCAGCGGGATACTTTTCCGCCTGAAAGCCTGCTGCTATTGAGAGAATTTCCTTAAGCCCAAGCTTTAGGGCTTTCTCATCTATCTTTTTGAGCTTTTTACCGGGCTCCTTGAATGCCTCGCTCTCTTCTGCGCGATTTACTCCTGAGGAGCTTATGATAAACGGCTCAAGCCGGTCTTTTTTCCTGTCATAAAAGCAGAACTCCCATTCCATTGGCTTGTCCTCAATAAGCGTAAATACGCTTGCAAGGTAAAGGGATGGGTTTTCCTTAATGAATTTTCTGAATTCCGGATTTGATTTAAGGGATTCAAAGGATTCCCTAAATTCAATTATCTCGGAAGAAGTTCTGGTGCTGTCTTTTTCCCGGGCATTTGCCTGCAATTCATTTCTCTTTTTCTGACTCATCAAGGAATACTAAATGCACAAGGTATAAAAAACTTTTGAAAAGCGCAAATCACCATTTAATTGATTAAAAAAGCCGGGCATTTGGGGAAAAATTTATAAAGCCGTTTTCTTTAAAATGAAGCGGAGTAAAAAAAATTCTTTACTCTTTACACCATTAATGTTGGTTTTAGGTTTTAGAGACAAACGAGCACGCCTCCATTATAGGCTTAAGTACGCTTGGGTATTGAGGTGAAATCATGAAATATTTTAAGAAAATAACGACTGAGGAAGGTTCAAATTCAAAGACCTGGAAAAGCACGGAAAAGGTAATCTGCACATACTGCAAAAAAGAGATAGACAAGAAAAGGGACTATTTTGAGCTGAAGGCGTACTGGAAGATAAAAAACAAGCCGGATACAAGGAATTTCTGCAGTTTAAGGTGTCTGAAGAAATGGACGGGTGAAAGTGAATGAGTGAGGAGAATAAGGACAAGAGTGCTGCTGCGAAAAGCGCATCGCAGCTGGAAGAGCAGATTTCAGAAATGAAGAGCAGGCTTGCTACAATGGAATGGGACATGGGGCATAACCAGCTCAATTTGGGGAAAAAGGCGTATTATGAAAGCCTGAAAAAGGAGTGCAGCGAACTTGAGGCAGAGCTTAAGAAAATTAATTCTGAAAAAGAGGCTTAATTTTAAAAAATGAAAATGAGCAATCAGCTGATAAAAACAGTGGTCTCAGAGGTTGCCGGGGAGCACAGCGTTCCTGTGGCTATGATTTTGAAGAACAAGAAAAACTTCTCTGAGTTCAAGGTAGCTGAAGCCCTTAAGATGGAGATAAAGGACATAAGGAAATCATTGTACAAGCTTCTTGAATACAATCTTGTTTCTTTCAAGAGAAAAAAGGACAAGAAGAAGGGCTGGTACATCTATTACTGGACATTCAACAACGACATGCTGAAATACCTCTGCTCTGACATAAAAGTGAAGAAGCTTGACAAGCTCCGGGAAAGGCTTTCAAGAGAAGAGGCGAATCATTTCTTCCTCTGCCCGAACAAGTGCGTGAGGCTTGACTTTGACAAGGCAACTGAGTTTGAATTCCGGTGCCCTGAATGCGGAACACTCCTGGACATGCAGGACAACTCAGCAACGATAAGAAACATTAAAGAGGAAATAGCAAGGCTTGAGAAAGAAATTTCAGAAGTAAAATGCTCGTAAGCTTATTCTAAAATATCATCGTTCCGTAATTATAAAAAAACGTCGTAATCTTTTCCGTAAACACTGTAAAACAAATCGACGTTTCGTTCGTAATTATTATGCTTATAATAATAAAAAACGTTTTAGTTCGTATTCGTCAGCATAAGAAAACAAAATTGTCTCCGTCATTATCATAATTTTGATTATAATAATTGTAATTATAATAATTATTAAAATTCATAATATCATAAACAAAGAAAAAAACAGATGTTTCGTTATTAATTATAATTTAAAAAAAACTTATTCCTTCTTCTGCGCATTTGGCTTTTCAGATTGCTTTATCTCTTTCTTGATTTCAGCGTCAATTGGCTTGGATTCAGGGGAAGCTTCTTTTTTCTCTTCCTTATTTTCTGCCTCTTTCTTAACCGGCTTCTTTTCCGCTTTCTTCTCCTCTTTTGGAGCGCCTGAAAGCTCAGCCCTGACTATTCCCTCGGAATCCTTGGAGACAACTACCTTTATGTGATGGGGCGGGTTTTTGATTCCGTGCTTCCACAATTCCTCATTAAGGTATTTCCCAAGCCTTATGTTCTTTAAATCTGATTTCATGTGCTGGACTAGGAATTCTTTTGTTGCCTTTACTGCCTTTTTAGCCCTCTTGTATCTTGGGACATGAAGCCAGTCTCTTCTTAGTGGTATGTTGTATGTGCGTTCTTCTGCCATTTTGATCATCTGAATTTAATCCTTTATCTTTGTCTTTCTCCAACTTCTCTTGACTGCAGTCAGTCTCC
Source organism: Candidatus Woesearchaeota archaeon (assembly GCA_026394965.1). Classification (NCBI taxonomy): domain Archaea; kingdom Nanobdellati; phylum Candidatus Woesearchaeota; species Candidatus Woesearchaeota archaeon. Next base: position 625 of record JAPLZQ010000016.1, on the reverse strand, counting down.
CGGGATGCACCTTTCTGCCTTTCCCGAATTTCTTTGGGACTGCCCAGAATGGTGCCCACCTTGTCTGTGTTGTCTTCTTGACAAGAACTTTCTTTTTTGTAGATGTTTTATTTCTGCTCATTTTAACCCGTTCTTTGTTTTTTTAATGAATTTAATGAATATTCACTTTTGCTTTGACATTATGCTGAAATCCTTTTTTCCCGCTGCCTGAATCTGCTGGAGGATTTCCCTCAGCTGCGAATCGCTGATAAAATCCACCTGATTGCCCTGGACAGCGCGCCCCAAAATCAAAAGGAGATTCAATGCGAGCTCGGGATGCGCAATCTTTATGTTTGCGTATCTTGCAAGCGCCTCTTTTGTGAGCCTTGCCTTCACTGCCTGCTCGAGCATTCCTATTTCCTGCTGAAGCCTTGCTTCATCCTCTGATGAATCCTCAGAGGATTCCTGCTCGCGATAGCGCCTTAATTTTTCCTGCCTTATCCGCTCAAGCTCTGAATCGCCCATGGCTTATCTAATCTGTATTCAACTCTATTTTGAAAATGACTTTATGACTGAATTGAGGAACTCTGCGCCCTTCTTCGAAACCACTTTGCCCTTGTGAACTCCTGAAGAGTGCTTTTCAACC
>JAPLZQ010000015.1 GCA_026394965.1 Candidatus Woesearchaeota archaeon | reverse complement strand
CCATTCTCCTGATGTTTGAGCCGCTTTTTCCTATGGCGCGCCCTATTTCGTTTTCCTGAACCACAAAAACAAGAAGCGAGTTCTTGTCTATGAAGCAGTCCTTGAGCTTTGTCCCTGTGACGCTCTCAAAGAAGTTCATGTACTTCATCAGCTCCATATTGTAAATGATTTTTGACATTTTTGGCTTCTGTTAAAAAAAAATTAAAATTATTCACCTATTTTGGTACTGCCACAACAGAAATCAGGAACTGCCTCTTGCATATTGTGCCAAGCTCATCGTTTGGCACTTCCAGCTTCTCAACAGGGCAGTTGAATATCTGCGCGTGGCTGCTAATGTCATTTTCTATCCTTCTTGCAGGGTTGGCTGCGAGGAATATCTTCTTCGCCTTTCCAAGCCTAAGCATTCTCATTACTTCCTTTGCACCGATTATGAGCTTTTCCTCTTTAACTGCCTTCTTTATCTCTTGAATCGGATCTTCTGCATCTGCCATTTTGAATCCTCCAAAATATTCTCTTCTTTATTATATTCCCCTTTTTTGGAATCCGTGAATTTAAAATCCGGGCAAAAGCAAATGGCTTTTACTCTGAGTTTTTAAAGTTTGTCAAAAGCTTCGGGAGCCCTGTTCCAAGCGGAACCGGCTGGTTTATCATGACATTCTCTATTACAGAGTTCAGCTCATCCTCTGTTCCGAGCATGCTTGCTGTCATGAGATGCTTGATTGGAGTCTCAAATGAGGCTCTTGCAAGAACGCTTGACTTGTCCTTTATCACTCCGTATCTTGTTATCCCCTTCAGTTTTCCTGAAGCGCACATTGTGTCTGCCACAAGCTTTATGTGCCTTATGTCAACATTAAGCCCCTGGGATTTCATGACTTCCATTGTCTCGTTTATGACAGACTGCCTTGCAGCCTCAATCCCGAGAACCCTTTCAACTTCAAATATGTCGTTTGTGAATGTCCTTTCCTTGTCTACAAATGGAAGCTCAAGGACTTTCTCAAAGTTTGTTCCGGCTGTCTTGATGATGAACTCATCCTGCTTCTTGACAGCGAGCGTATAGTACACTCCTTTTATTCCGCACACAAAAGTGCCCTTTATCCTGTCTTTCAGCTTGTAAAGCTCGTTCATGTTCGAGGATTCCTCATTTTTTGATTTTATGCTGATGGTGTAATCATCGCCTGATTTTTCATCCCTGCCTTTTATGCTCAAGCCCTTAATACCCGCTTTTATGGAATCCTTGACTTTCTCAACATCAATTCCCGCCTCATCAAGGGACTGCTTCCTGAGCTTTATGTTGACTGAGCCCTCTGAAATGTTCATTGAGAATTCTGATGCAAAATCAGAAAGCTTGCTCTCCCTTATCTGAAGGGCGATCTTTCGTATGTCCTTTCCCTCTGAATAGGGCTTGTTCAGGTAAATCTCCATCATGGGAGTTTTTATCTTGTCCCTTGCATCCAGGATTTCTATAATCCTCGGAAGCCCTGTTGTGACATTCATCTCCTCCACTCCTGCAAAGTGGAATGTGTTAAGGGTCATCTGTGTTCCCGGCTCTCCAATTGACTCTGCGCTCACCAATCCAACTGCCTCTCCCGGCTCAACCATGGCGTTTTTGTATTCCAGGGATGCCTCATCAAGGATTTTCCTTAACTTTCCCTCTGAAATGCCCTCGGAAACGCTGTTTTTAATCTCTTCAAGCACCATTCCGGGCAGTTTGTCCCTGTATTCATCAAGTATTTTTTTCATTTCAAGCCACCGTCTTTAATTTGATTCAACTATCTTTTTTATGTCAATCTTTCCGCCCACTGACTTTGAGACATCAATGCTGTCTTCTCCGTATTTGAACTGGATAATCCTGTTGTTGGAGTCCCTCACTGTGTTGTCGTATGCAACCTTTAAGTCCTGCATTGCATTTGCAAGCCTTCTGTAAAGGTATCCTGACTTGGGAGTTCTGAGCGCGGTATCCATCAGCGAGTCCCTTCCTGTCACTCCCATGAAAAAGAACTCCTGGGGCGAAAGCCCTTCCTTGAATCCGTGCTTTACGAATCCGTGCGCTTCTCCTGTAAGGTCATTTCTCTTGTATGATGAAAGGGTTCTTCCCTCATATCCTGAATCAATTCTTCCCCCTCTGAGTGACTGCTGCCCGACGCACGCTGACATCTGGGCCATGTTGAGGAAGTTTCCTCTTGCTCCGGACCTTATCATAAGCATTGTGTCGCTCTCCTTTTCAGACGCCTCAAGGACAATTTTTCCTATTTCGTTTCTTGCCTTGTTGAGAATCTCTGAAATCTTCCTTTCAAGCGTCTCGGCAATAGTGATTCCGGGGTTTGCAACAAGAGCGCCCTGCCTGTAGCTCTGTATGAGAACGTCAACATCGGCATTTGCCTTGTCAAGTATTTTCTTTACCTCCGCCTTGACATTGGAAGACAGGTCAACATCTGAGATTATGCTTGAAAGCCCGTTTACATTAAGGGAAAGAACTCCAAGCTTGAATATCTTCTCAAGAATCTTGATTGCCTCTTCGCCGTATTTCTTCCTGAGCTCCCCAAGGAGCAGCCCTGACTCCTCTCCAAGGTTGTTCTTGTCCATTACTCCGCAGACAAGATTCCCGTCCTTAATCATGACATATCCCTCATCCCTGCATTTCTCCTTCATGCACTTTTCATGGTGCTTGCAAAGCCTTGATGTCCCCTCAAAGCTGAAGTCAGCAGGAAGAACCTGGCTGAAAATCTCCTTTCCAGTAACTTCTGATTTTCTCGGAAGCCTTGAAAAGTCCTCGACTCCTGACGAGAACAGGAGCTCTATTGCCCTCTCCCGGGAAATCTTCATCCTCTTTGTAAGGAGATAATTTCCTGAGATTGCATCCTGGACGCATCCGATTACAGAAAGCCCGTATCTCGGGCTTATCATCTGGGTTTTTACTTCCATCAGGATTTCTGCCTCAGCCCTTGCCTCCTCTGTCTGGGGAATGTGCAGGTTCATTTCATCTCCGTCAAAATCTGCGTTGTATGGATGGCATACAGCAGGGTTAAGCCTGAAGGTCTGGTATGGAAGCACCCTTATCCTGTGGCACATCATGCTCATCCTGTGAAGGGATGGCTGCCTGTTGAAGATTGCAAGGTCGCCGTCCATCAGATGCCTTTCAACAATGTATCCTGGCTGAATCTCCTCAAGAAGCTCCTCTTTTGTCTCATCTGTTATCTTCTTCTTTTTTCCATCCGGCCTTAGAATGTAGTTTGCACCGAGCTTTGCGCTGGGTCCGCTCTGGACAAATTTTTTCAGGTATTCCATGTTCCAGGTGGTAACCCTTTCAGGAATAGTGAGCTTCATTGCTATTGACTCAGGCACTCCAACCTCGTCGAGGTCAAGGCTTGGGTCAGGGCTTATCACAGTTCTTGCGGAGAAGTTTGTCCTCTTTCCTGCAAGATTGTGCCTCAAGCGCCCCTCCTTGCTCTTAATCCTGTCTGTCAATGTCTTCAACGGCTGCCCGCTCCTGTGCCTTGCAGGCGGAAGCTGCGCTATATTATTGTCAAAGAATGTTGTTATATGATACTGAAGGAGGTCCCAAAGGTCCTCAACTATGATTTCAGGCGCGCCCGCGTTGATATTTTCGTAAAGGCGCTGGTTAATCCTTACAATATCCCCAAGCTTGTGGGTCAAGTCATCCTCGCTTCTCTCTCCTGACTCAAGGGTAATGCTGGGCCTCATTGTTACAGGAGGAATAGGGAAAAGCGTTAGAACCATCCATTCCGGCCTTGCATATGCCGGGTTGAATCCGATAAGCTCGCAGTCATCATCTGTTATCTTTTCAAGCCTGATTCTTATCTCAATCGGGGAGATTCTCTTCTCGTCCTCAATGAATGTTGTCGGCTTCTCTATGATTATCTTCATCTGCTTGGCTTTGCAGTGGGGGCACTTGCTGTTCTTCTTTGTTGCAGAAAGAACCTCTGCAATTACCTTTCTTGCCCCGTCAGTGTCAGAAAGATCCTGCATTTTTTTGAGCCTTGCCTTGAAATACGCGATTTTCTTTGGCTCAAGAAGAAGCCTTCCGCAGCTCCTGCATGTTGTCTTAAGACTTGTGTAAACCGGCTTTATGTAAGTGATATGAAGAACAGGCCTTGCAAGCTCTATGTATCCAAAATGCCCTGTGCACTCCTTCAGGCTTGAGCCGCAGGTTTTGCACCTGAGCCCGGGGTCAATGACTCCCATCCGGGTGTCCATGAGTCCGCCGTCAACAGGATATCCCTCTTTGTCGTAAAGCTCAGGAGTCACTATCTTAACTGCGGACATCTTCTTTATTGTCTTTGGGCTCTGCATCCCGAAAACAATCTTGTCTACCTTCTTGTAAAAATAACCTGCGTTGAATTCGTTCTCTTCCATCTTGATTCCTCTTAACAGCTGATTTCTTAACTTATTCTGAAATTAATTTATTCTGCAATTATCAAAGCAATCTGCATTCTCATTCATACTTGCTCTTCAGCACAAGCCTTGGATAGATGCAGAATGATTTCATCTCATCGAGGAGAAGCTTGAAAGCGTAGCTCATCTCAATGTCTGTTATTGTGCTTTCCTCTCCGCATACAGGGCAGAATGATTTCTTCCTGTACCTGTCTGCGATTGCTATAAGCCCGCACTTCTCGCACACAGGGACTACTGTCCTGTCTGAGTCAAATCTCTCCTTGAGGAGGAGGGAAGTTCCATGAGCCACAAAGCAGTCCTTTTCCATCTCTCCGAGCCTTAATCCGCCTTCCTTGGCTCTTCCTTCTGTCGGCTGCCTTGTGAGGAGCTGTATTGGCCCTCTGGCTCTTGCATGGATTTTATTTGCAACCATGTGCTTGAGCTTGAGATAATACATTTCTCCGATGAATATCCTTGCCTCGAAGATTTCCCCTGTCTCTCCGTTGTATAATGTTTCTGTCCCGTTCTCCCTGAATCCAAAGGCTGTAAGGGCGCTTCTAAGCTGCTCCTCCGGCTCTGAGTCAAATGTTGTCCCGTCAATGAATCTTCCTGACAGTGCCCCGACCTTTCCGCCGACTGCCTCAATCAGGTGCCCGATTGTCATTCTTGAAGGTATTCCGTGAGGGGAAAAAAGCAGGTCAGGAACTATTCCCGATGCTGAAAAGGGCATGTCTGTTGAGTTTACAATAAGCCCGACAACTCCCTTCTGCCCGTGCCTTGAGGTGAATTTGTCTCCGATTTCCGGGATTCTCTGGTCCCTTATGTTCACCTGCATGAATTTGTTCCCTTCCATATTCTCTGTTATAAGGACAAAATCAACAATTCCCTCTTCGCCGTGCTTCACAGAAACTGAGCTTTCTCTTCTCTCGCTTGCTGATATGTTGAACTGCTCAAGGCTTGAAAGGAATCTTGGAGGGCTTGTCTTTCCGATGAGAACATCGTCTTCCTTTACCTTTATTTCTGTCGAGATTATCCCGTCCTCCTCAAGATACTTGTAGGCGTCCTCTGACTTGTATCCCTTGACTTCCTTGTCGGGAACGCATATGTCGTCAGTAAGCCCTCCCGGATACCTTATCTCCTCTGCTGCAGCTGGCCTGAAGTATGTGCTCCTTCCAAAGCCCCTGTCAAGAGAGCCCTTGTTGATTACGACTGAATCCTCCATGTTGTATCCCTTGAAGCTCATCATTGCAACAACAATGTTCTGCCCAGCAGGGTGCTTCTCATAGTGGGAAAGCTCTGTCATCATGGTCTGAACAATCGGAATCTGCGGATAGTGCAGGATGTTTGTGTCCATGTCCATCCTCAGGGGAAAGTTTGTTGCGTACATCCCGAGCGCCTGCTTCTGGTTCTTTGAGCCTGCATTAAGCCTTGCGCTCTGGTCATGGTTTGCATACGGCACAAGAGATGTGCACAGGCTTACGATTGTCATTGGCATGATTTCAAGATGGGTGTGCTCTGGAGTCAAATCCTTCTCAAAGAATGCCACAAGAGAATTTTCCTCTTCAGCAGCGTCAAGGTATTCTATAACGCCCTGCTTTATCATGTCTTCCCAGGAAAGCTCATTGTTCTGAAGCTTCTTAACATGCTCGGAAGTAAGAAGGCTCTTTCCGTTCTTGACAATAATAAGGGGCCTTCTTAACCTTCCCCTGAATGTCTCAATATGAACATCCCTTGTCTTGTCATCGTAGAACACATTAATTTCAGAAGAAAGGATTGATTCCCTTCTCTTTTGAATTACCTGTGCTGCGAAATCCTTTGGCTTCTCGGCGTAGCCGATGAATTTTCCGTTTAAGTAAACTTCTCCCATTTTATCATTACCTTTCCCTATTTTTTTGAATTATTGAGCGTTAAAGCAATTAAAAAAATTTGAACAGTTAAAAAATCACTTGGGCTGCTTCATGCCTATATCCTTCAGGACTTTTATGACATCCTGCTCGGGAATGCTCTGGGACACGCTTGCAAGGAGCGAAAGATTCTTCTTCAGCCCGATGTTTGTTCCTTCAGGCGTCTCTATCGGGCAGAGCCTTCCGAGGTGAGTTGCATGAAGCTCTCTTGCCTTGAAATTCTCCTGGGTTGCGCTGAGCGGGCTGACCACCCTCTGCAGATGCGACATTGTCTCAAGGAAATTCAGGCGCTGGATTCTCTGGCTTATTCCCTTCCTTCCGCCCACCCATGTTCCTGTAGCCATGCTGGAATAAATCCTCTGGGTGAGGAGCTTGTCCCTGATTACAACCCTTAGGGACGGGAACTTCCCCCTCTTGACTATCCTCTGGAAATTGTATAGCATGTCTTTTATCAGCATGTTGAAGTTTACCCTGAACAAATCAGCGAGAAGGTCTCCGCTCATCTTAAGGCGCTTGTTGGAGTAGTGGTCCTTGTCATCTGAATGCGCCTCTCCTGTGCTGATTTCCTCAAACCGCTTTATCATCTTGCACAGATTGTATGCCTTGGCGAGCCTGTCCTGCTTTGATGTCCCGAGGTGGGGCAAAAGGAATTTGTCAATTATTGACTGCATTCTCTCCAGCCTGACCTCCCTTGGCTGTGTTATCCCTGTCTTCTTGGCAAGGAAATCAACAGCATCCTCAGCATTGTTTATCTCGGCAAACTCGTAAAGGTTTACAAGAACCTCGTCATAGTTTGTGTCTGAGCTGATTGAGCTCATTATCTCCTGGTCCTTTGTAAGCCCAAGAGCCTTTATCACAAGAACAACAGGAACCCTTCTCACCCTTGTAAATGTCAGGTAGAATATTCCGTCCTTCATCTTCTCAATTGTGTGCGGAATCTTGAATGCGCCGCTCTCTGAGAAGAGCTTTCCCACAAACCTGCTTGGCCCTACATCATTCTCAGTCACAAGGAACCTGTTCGCGGCAAGATCCTCAACCTTCACAAGAACCTTTTCGCTTCCGTTTATTATGAAATACCCGCCGGGGTCGTC
>JAPLZQ010000014.1 GCA_026394965.1 Candidatus Woesearchaeota archaeon | reverse complement strand
TAATAATCCTGCAGGAAGAGTATGTATAAGGGTGCATGATGAATAAAATTGCGGGCTGATTGTTAAATGGCAGGCTTCTCTGAAATCTTCAACCCAATGCAGACCGTCCTTGTAAGCTCCAGGGGCAGCTCATCCCAGCCTCACCTGAGGCAGAGAAAAGACGGGGATATAGACAACATAATGGCAATTGACTGGCACATGCCCGTAAGCTTCAAGCCAGCGCTTTATGCAATATCAGTTGGCAAGACAAGGTTTTCTTTCGGGATTATTGAAAGCTCAAAGGTTTTTGCAGTGAATTTCATGCCTGCGGAAAAGAGGGATGCCATACTCTTCTGCGGAAGGAAGACAGGTGCAACAACAGACAAGTTTCATGACTCAGGGCTTACAAAATTGGAGTGCTCATCCATTGACTGCCCGAGAATCAAGGAGGCGTGCGCATTTTTGGAATGCGAGGTTGTCAATGAGATTGAGGAAGGAGACCATGTGATTTTCATAGGGAAAGTTCTGAACGGGGAAATCCTTAATCTGGAGAAAAGGGCTTTTCACCTGAGGGATGATGATTTCACGACAACAGAAGAAATATAAAAAAATAAAATTATTTAAATAAAAAATTAATTGCCCCTGCTTATGTAACTGTCTATTGCTTCTTTGTATTTCCTTTTTCCTGCATCAACAATGCTTTCAATCTCTTTTGCATTCTCTGCGCTCTCTGTTCTAAAAGTTTCAATGAGTTTGGTTGATTCTATCTGATAATCAACTATTGAATCAACTACCTTCTGAACAGAATTCTTGTTGATTGTTAATCCGTATCCTGCTTTCAATGCTTCTTTTTCAAGCTGAACTCCAAGGTCGGCAATATCCTCAATTCCCTTACTGGCTCCTTCCTGCATCGCTTCAAGTGTCTGTGTTGCCTCGTGCAGGTTTCCCTGCGAGGTGTATATAACATCCAAAAGGGTAAACACATGCTCATTTGTTGTGAAGAAGGTTACTGCCTTTGAATACAGGCGTTTCTTAACCTCGTGCGTCTGGCTCAGTTTTGCAGTAAGCGTCTCACCCACATTGTAGCCCACAGTCAGGTTTTCAGAGACATCCTTTATCAGCTGATATCTCTTATCTTCAGTCTGATAAGTTCGTCTTGCCTCGTCGCTCTCAAGCTGCAGTTTTGAAAGTTCAGAATCATCTTCTCCCTTGTAAGAATTGACTTTTGCACTGGCGTCATCCCACTTTCCTTTTGCGCTTTTAAGATTGCCCTCTTCAACAGCCATAAGCTTATATGCAAGAATTTCTGAATTTTTCATTGCAAACCTGAAATCAACATATGCATTCATAATCTTATTTTCCTTTTCAATGCTTTCTTTTGTGTCTTTAATGACATTCAGATACAAATCCTTTATTTTCGTGAATCTGCTGTGCGGTGTTCCGCGCGTTAACTTCATAAAGAAATTCCTCAGCTTTTCTTTCCCGTCTATCCTTCCGTCTTCCAGCTGTTTTACGAGCCCCTTGGAATCATCTCTTATGGAATCAAACATTCTCGTGATATCATCATATCTGTCTGAGAAGTTTATTGCTTCAACATTGTCTCTTACCAGTTCATTGAATGTTCCAACATACTGCATTACTTTTGCAATTGCAAGCACCTTTGGCTCATCAACATCCCTTACCTCTTCTAAAAGCGATGCCAAGCCGTATGATTCATCTGTTTTTGGAACAATCTTCAGCTGATTAAGAACATCTACTGCGCTGTCAAGATATTTTTGCAAGCCGTTTTCCATTTTATACCTCATAAACCATTATTTTTTTAATTGATTTATTGCAATCATTGAAAACTTAATAGGAAAAATCAATAGTGAATATATAAACCTTTCTTATTTTACTCCTATAGGATAGTTAAAAAGGAAAAATTTAAAAGCGCATTAAAATACCGGGATTCCATGACAGGAAAAAATGATGTTTCCATTGAAGAATTCATGAGAATCATGGATGTAGCAGATGCCCTGAAAAAACAGGAAAAGGAAGTTAAAACTCAGCTGAGCTTGGATGAGCAAAAAGGGAACATAAGAGAAAGATTAAGAAAAACCTATCAGCAGATGGGTGCAGAAGTAAGCGATGAGCATCTGGATGCTGCTATCGAGGACTATTTCTCACAGCTTTACAAATTTAAACAGCCAGAGAAAAATCTCGCGAATAAAATCGCAGAAGCATATGTTAACCGGGAAAAAATCTTCAAAAAATATGTTGCCCCCGGAATATGCATAGGCGCAATAGCGCTCTCAGGATGGGGAACAGTAAAAATAATTGATAAAGCTGTAAAAATAGGCGCAGAAAAGAAGGTTGAAAGCACAGTTGAAACAAGCTATGTGAATAAAACATCAATTGAAAGAAGCATAGAAGAGCTTTTGGCTTCCCCGTTTGCAGTCCAGCTGCCGAAAAACGAACTTGATAATCTTAATGCGCTTTTAACAACTTCAAAAACTGAATTAAACTTTACTGATTCCTTTTTTGAAACATACTGCTCAGGCGGAACTGCCTCAGATGATATTACCCAAAGCAATTATGCCATAGCAAAGCAAAAACTTGCCGGGATTCAGGGGAATATTGATTCTGCAGGCGCGAACAAGGACAAGGCAGCAGCTATTATTGGCACTCAGCAGCAGCTGGTAAATAACAAAACATCCTTAGAGCAACTGATAAAAGAGATAAGGAATCTCAAGCCGAATGAAACATTTTCAAAACAGGCGGAATTTGCCTATACCAATGGAATCAGCAGCATTGAAAAAAGGCAGCTGAGCGAAGCTGTGAAATACACCAATGAACTTTCCGGCCTTGAATCAGCAATAAATAAGTTCTCAGAGCTTACAATAAAAGCTGAACAAAACTATGCTTCAATAAAGGAGATTGCAGTAGAGCAGCTTGCCAAAGACAAAGGACAAACCTTGTATTCTGAAGCAGGGCAGTACATTAAAACTTCAGATGTGAAGAAGCTGGAAGAAACAGTAAACAAAATTCTTGAGCTGGACCAGACATTAAAGGAAGAATACACGTTAATAATAACCGGCGGGGTCTGGCGGTATAAAAACAGCAACACCAGCATAAAAAATTATTATCTCTTGATGCACGCCCAGGATTCCAAAGGCAATGAACTTACTATGAACATAACAAATGAGGAGACAGGCAAGACAAAAAAAGTCACTGAATGGGGAGAGCGCGTGCCCAAAGGAGCATATGATGCAGTTGGAGAAGACGATTCCGATAATGGAATAATTGACAATAACATATTCGGCATAAAAAAGAAGGGGTTCATAACAGAAGAAATAATTATGAGGTATCTGGGAAAATCATTGGAAAAATCAGGGGAAATAACCGACTGGTAGAACCAGGATTAACAGCATAAAATCATTTTCAAGGTGGACAAGATGAGCTCAGGAAGAATTGTATATGAAAGCATCTGCGAAAAGATAGGAGAAGTGGAAGGTGAGTATAATACTCTAAACGGAGAGCTCTATAGCAATGAAAACATTATTCAAAGTTTTTCTGAAAAGAGAAATAAAAGCTATGCTGAATTGGCAAAAATTTATCTTCCAAAGGTAGACGCTGAAGCAGTAGCAAACACTCTTCCTGAACTCCAGGAATATGTTCAGAAAGTATTCGGTGAGAAACAGCGGAGAAGAAAGAGAGCAGAAAGCCTTATCAATGTGTCTGGGTTGGAAAAAGCTGCTCTTGAGAAAAATTTCAGTGAAGCAGATGAAGCGCTTGAAGAAAAAGTTAAGGAAATTGATGGAGTAAAAAGCGCAATAGTCAGTGAGCTCAATTCTGATAAGGAATATGCTGAACTAACAGATACTGCAAACAAGGCATATCAGACGCTTGAACAGAACAAGAAGAGATATGAAGCAGTAAAAACAGAAGATGAAAAAAAACTCGCAGAATATAACAACAATCCGCTTTTTACTTATCTCTTAAAAAGAGGATATGACGAAAAACACAGCAGCCGCATGGACAGATTTGTTGCAAAAATAATTTCTTATGAAGAAAATAAGAGAAATTATGATTTTCTGACAAGCATGCCTGAAGCAATCAAGAAAGAAATAGAGAAACGGCAGCAGGACCTTGAATCGCTCCTTGCCAAAATAAAAAACAAAGAGGAAGAAAAAGTAAAAGAGCACGGGCTTGACAAATTGACTGAACAAGGCACAGTTCTTGGAGAAAAGAGAAAAGCAATAATGGCGGAAATTGAAAAATCAGATTCAGATTATGCAAAATACATTCAGGAAATAAAGGGCATAGATGATGACAAGGGGGATTATTACAGGGCAGTAATTGCCAATCTGGAAAGTTATCTATCTGGAAAAGACATTTCAGTGCTGAAAAAGATTGCCTCTTCAACAAGCATAAAAGAAGATGATGCTCTTTTAGCAGCAATTGAAACTGCAGATAAGAAAATTGCAGAATTAAAAAAACAGGCAAAATCCTTAAAGAAAGAGCAGAGCGCTATTGGAGAAAAGCTGGAAGGGCTAAAGAAGCTACAAGAGAATTACACACAAAAAGATTATGAATCCTCACGTTCATATTTTGACGATGGTTTTAACATTGGCTTAGTGCTCCAGAACTACATGTCAGATAGCTGGTCAAAGGAGCATATGATTAGTGAGATGGGAAGGTACCAGCATTTTAGAAGAGAGGAGCATGCGTATGATTCTGGACCTTCATCTTCTTACTCACACAGAAGCAGAAGCAGCTTTGGCAGCGGTGGGGGCTTTGGCAGCGGCGGCTTCAGCTCTGGCGGTGGCTTCGGAGGAGGCGGCTTCAGCTCTGGCGGTGGATTTGGGCATTAAAAAAGAAGCTAATTAAAAATATTATCAATAAAAAGTATTTGCAATTCATTATATTTCTTGTTAGAATCCAAACACAATATTTGATAATAAAAGTTTAAAATAAAAAAATCAATTGCAGGAATCCTAGACCTGGTCCAGCAGCTCCTTTCTCTTATCAACAGCTGCGTAGAACTTCTCTGAAGGTGTTCTTGCAAAGCCGAAATTCATGTTCCCCGAGTATATCCCTTTCTGAATGTAAAGGAAATGGCTCTCAATTGCGCTGAGCTTGTTGTCAGGGTCAATCTGGAGGAATCTTCTCTGGGAGGAGTCTGCAAGGTTTTTCTTGTCCTCGTTTATTGCAAGCCTTATGAAGCTTGTAATCTCATGGTCTGCCATTATGTCAGGCATCTTTTCCTTGATTATGTCGCCAAGCCTCTCATCCTGCCCGCTCTTAAGGATTATTGGTGCGTATTTGTCAAGGGTGTCAACTGCGTCTATAAGATACAGTCCGAGCGCAGCATCAAAGCCGTATTTCAAGCCAGCCATTATGACTGCCATGTCGTCTGAAACCCCGTTTCCCTTCCTGTGCCTGACATAGCCGTTCCTTATGTTCCCGCTGCTTTCAGCGTCATCTGTGAGAATTATTCCCCTTCTTTCAAGCTCATCAAAATTATTCTCAAATTCCTCTGTTGAGAGGAACTCGAGTGTAAGGTAGTCGCCGTAATTGTTAAGAAATTCAATCGCTTTTTCCATTCCGCAAATGTCCTCAATTCTTGTGTTATCCATCTTTTCCCTGTCAATTGCAACGCACTTTCCCCCGCCCATTGTGACTTCATAGGGCGTTCCCCTGTAAGTTTCAACTGTTTTGTTTCTCCATTCAATGCTGTCCATCCTGCTTCCGAGGTATATCCCCTTAAGGACATCATTCCTGTTTTTTATGGGCATGTCGCGGAACATTTCAATTCCCATAAGGGGCTCATTGTTTTCATTGACAAGATAATGTGAGAATTCACCTTCCTTACCTTTGATTGCATTCATTGTCCACTTTTTTATGTCATCTATGAGCTTCTGCCTGCTGTTCTTGACATCTTTCTTGGACACCTCAAAGCGCTCTGATTCCTCAAGCGCGTCCACAACATCCTCCATTGAGCTGTTCATGTAAGTGTGGACTCCGCCTTTCCTGTCCCTGAATTTTCCGTGCCCTTTTCTGGAATGCCCTTCAACTGTCTGCATGAGAAGAAGCATTTTTACCTCTTCATTTGTGATTAGTTCAACTTCAGAAAGAATGCTCTTGTAGTCCTTGCACGCAAGGTTTGCAAAGTATTCGTCAATATAATCGCTTATGCATATTTCACTGCTTTTTTTGCCGCTCATTTTTGTCTTCTCCCTGTTTTTTAAATCAATCGAAACAGTTAGTTTTTAATGGTTTCTAAATCTCCGGCAAATGCCTCAGCAACCGTCGTATAAGATAAACTGATATATAAATCTTTAGTTTTGTAGTCACTTAATAGTGATTATTTTTGCTTGGAAAGTTTTTTAAATAAGCAAGCAACAGGATTTTTGGGGTGATTTTATTGGATAAGAAAGTTCTCAGGATTGGAATAATAGGCGGAACCGGAGTTTATGACCCTAACATACTGAAATCAGTGGAAAAGCTGAAAATGCACACTCCATACGGGGCGCCTTCTGATTTTCTCACAAAAGGAATTCTTGATGGCAAAGAGATAATTGTGCTTCCAAGGCACGGAGAAAAGCACATTCTCAATCCCTCTAATGTGAATTACCTGGCTAACATCTGGGCTATGAAGGAGCTCGGTGTCAAAAGGATATTCTCAGTAAGCGCTGTTGGCTCATTGAAAGAGGATGTTAAGCCGGGGGAGCTTGTCTTCCCTGACCAGTTCATTGACCTGACAAAATTCAGGAAAAACACTTTCTACGACGGACAGCAGGTATGCCATGTATCATCAGCAGAGCCGTTCTGCCCTGAAATGAGAAAGATTCTCATTGAGACAGCAGAGGAGCTCTCAATCCCGTATCATCCAAAAGGGACATGCGTTGTGATTGAGGGCCCAAGGTTTTCCTCAAGAGCTGAGTCAGCTGTTTTTCGCTCCTGGAATGCGGATATAATAAACATGACAATGTTTCCTGAGGTTATTCTTGCAAGGGAATCTGAAATCTGCTATGCAAACATCTCAATGGTTACTGATTATGACGCATGGAAGAAGCATGCGGTTGCAAACACTGATGTCCTGAAGACAATGAAGGAGAATATTGAAAAGGTGAGGATAATTCTATCAAAGGCAATTCCGAAAGTCAGGGAAGAGAGAAAATGCGTCTGCAGCAGCGCGCTGAAAGACGCCATGATGTGAATTAAGAGGTGTTTTTTTATGAAAAAATCAGAACTGAAGTCAGTAATCAGGGATGTTCCTGATTTTCCGAAACCGGGGATACTTTTCAAGGACATAACGCCCTTGCTGCAGAATCCTGCTGCGTTCAATTATGCAATCTCAAAGATGCTGAAGTTTGCAAAGGGTAAAGGGATAACTGCTGTTGTAAGCGCAGAGTCCCGCGGATTTATCTTCGGCTCAGTCATTGCCTACAAGCTCAAAGCAGCATTTGTGCCTGTCAGAAAGCCGGGAAAGCTCCCATATAATAAAATCAGAAAGGATTTCACAACAGAATACAGCACAGATGCATTTGAGATGCATGAGGATGCAATAAAAGAAGGGGATAAAGTGCTGATTGTTGACGACCTTTTGGCAACAGGGGGAACAGTTAAAGCGGCAATTGAGCTTGTTGAGAGGCTTAAAGGGAATATTGCCGGATGTGCATTCCTGATTGAGCTTAAAGAGCTCAAGGGCAGGGAAAATCTGGGAAAATATGATGTTTTCAGCATTATAAAATACTAAAGAAAGAATTTTTTTTTTAAATCAATTTTTTTTATAATTAATTTTCCTCTTCCTTATCCTGTTTTCTTATCTCCTCTTCTGCCTTCTTCACATTGCTGTTGAACATGGCTATCACTTCCTTTGTGGTTGTTGCCTGTTCAGCTTCCTTGTTTTCCCTGAAGTTCTGGAATCTTGGGAATCTCACTGCAAGCCCCTTCCCCAGCTCTTCTCTCGCGCACGTATGTATGGGACTTTTTGTTATCTCAGCGCCTAAAACCTCAACAACAACAGCGGGGGTGAACCAATAGTCAGCTTTCATGTCTGAATTAACCCGCGCATGCTTTTTTGGAATAAGATAATTTTTGAATTTTGTGGGAAGAATGTCAAGGGTTTCATCCTTTAATCCTGCGCCGAGCTTGCACAGGGTTTCAAAAGTGTCATTTTTAGGATTGTAAGAAGCGCACAGCAGCGCGCCGTAGCTTCCTGAGCGCCTTCCCCTTCCTGCAAATGCGCCTACAACTGTTAAGTCAAGGGTGTCCTGCATCTTTTCAAGGTAATCCTTCTTCCATTTTATCCAGAGCCATTCCCTCCCTCCTGCACGATAGACTGAATTATCAGCGCAGGACTTTGCAATTATCCCCTCGCATCCGCGCTCAAGGGACTGCTGGAAGAACTCCTCAATCTCATCAGGATTGTCGCTTACTATCCTTCTTGCAAGGGCAATCCTCTCATCTTCCTGAATGATTCCCTCAATTGCCTTTCTCCTTTCAGGGTAGGGATTCTGCATAAGGCTTTTTCCCTCAAGATAAAGAACATCAAAAACGAAAAGGCATACTGGAATTTTCTTTGTGTATTCCTCAATGTCATATTTTCTTTTTCTCTGCATGACTGTCTGGAATGGAAGGAGTTTTCCTTTTTCATCAACAGCAACCCCTTCCCCTTCAATTATGAACTCATCTGCATTAATCCCTTTCCTCACGCTCTCGGCGATATCAGGATACTGCTCAGTTATGTTCTCAAGCCTTCTTGAGTAGATTGTGATTTTGCCCTTGTGCTTGTGCACCTGCATCCTTTCGCCGTCGTATTTCTCCTCTGCTGCAAGAGTTCCAGGCATCTTTTCCTGAATGACTTCAAGGCTCTCTGCCCTCTGCGCAAGCATCATTTTTATCGGGCTTCCAACGCTTATTCCAATCTTTTTGACTCCAGCAATTCCTTCCTCTGAAATTTTCTTTGCAATTAATCCTATGTCATTTGAGATGTTGTAGGCAGATTCCAGGATTTCCTTCCCTTCCTTGCTCCCCGTAAATGCAATGGAAAGAGCGTCAAGGATAGTCATTGATGCAACGCCTAACCTAAGGGTTCCAAGGCACAGCCGTACAATGTATTTTGCCTCATTGTCGCTTGAGCGCTGCAGCATTGAGGAAATTATCTGAATCTTCCCCTCCTGGCTTCCCTTTCCCCCAGTTCCTGAAATCTTCAAAAGGCTGTTGAAAACCTCTTTAACTGAAAGCTCCTTTACCTCTGTTTTCAGGTATGAGCTCAGCTTGTTCTCCTTTTTCAGGGAAAGCTCCTGTGCAACAAGCC
>JAPLZQ010000013.1 GCA_026394965.1 Candidatus Woesearchaeota archaeon | reverse complement strand
GAGCTTAACTGCATAGACGCCCAGTCCAACAGGTATGAAGGAAAAAAGGAGATCAGGAAGTTTGGAGACAACAAGTTCAATGTGACTATAACTGCGCCGCATTACGAGAACCTTATCCCTGCAATAGGTTATGGAAGCTATAATCTAACGCTGAGATTCTCAGAAACTGTTTCTGTGAACAGCATAAAGTACGAGCTTTTGGACGGCACTTATCGCGGGACAATAACCGAAAAAAGCATAAGCGCAGATAAGAAAACCATGCGCTATCTTATTGTGGTTCCTGTAAGCGAAAATAATCTTAAGAACATTGAAGGTTTTATGAATGCCCAGCTGATGATTTCAGCATCTTCCCTTGAAACAAACGGGCTTACCTTCACTGAAAATGATGCGGACAACATTTGGTTCACAATAGACACAATGCCGCCAAGTGCAGAGATTAAGGTAAACTAGATAATAAAAAAAAAATAATATAAAAAAGTTGTGAAAGAAAATGAGAGAAAAGACACTGCCGTTTATAGCAACAATTTTTGGGATTTTCATATTGGTTTCAGCATTTGCGCTTGCCACACAGACAATAAACACAAAGCCTGAAATAAATGTGACTTTTGACGAGGAAGTTAATGTTGTCCTCGCAAATCTTACAAATATCCCGTATACGGCGCTCTATCCCTTGACTCTGGTAAGCTCAAAAGACAATGTTCAGTTCAATTATAAGCCGAATTCAGACTTGCCTATGGGAAATTATCTTTTCTCAATAGTGTATAAGGATCTTATAGGGAACAGCAACACAAGCTCAATTGAATTTACTGTTGTCAGGTGCCTTGACAATGACAATGATGAATACAACGGCTCGGGAGCCAATTGCGGCCCTGTTGACTGCGATGATTCAAATTTCAGGGTTTACCCTGGCGCAGTTGAAGTGTGCGGGAATAATATTGATGAGGACTGCAGCGGCTCTGACCTGAAATGCCCTGTAACCCTTTCCAAAATTGAGATTAGCCCAAAAAGTGCAGTTATAGTCAAGGGGCAGGAGTTTCAATTTGAAATAAATGCTGTTTACTCTGACGGAAAAAGAAAGCCCATTGAAAATCTTGCAACTCTGTCAAGCGACTCGCCTTCAGTATCAGTTGTTGCTTTAAACAAGATTAAGGGCGTTTCAGAGGGGATTGCAAAGGTTACTGCATCATATTCTGAGGGCTCAATAATAAAAACAGACGATGCAACAGTTAAAGTTAATGCGACAGAAGATTATTCATTCAGCTACCTGAAGATTATGCCAGTGCAGATAACAATAGAAGTGAATAAAAGCTACTGCAGTGTTTTTGATGTTTTCCTGTGCGATGCAACAAGGTGCGATTATTCATGGGATTATGAGCTTGTGTCAGACAAGCCGTCTGTTGTTAATATCACTGCACCATATGCCGGCTGGGCAAAAACGTGCATTGATGGAAAAAGCGCGGGCATTGCAAATGTTCGGGCAAAGAGCGGAACTCTTACATCTGATAATTCAGCATCTGTTGAGGTTGTTTCTAATGGAACAGTTTCAAAGTTCTTTGTGATTGAACCAAAAGAAAATGAAATTGAGGTTGGAGAAACTTTAGAATTTAATGGATATATCTGTTCTGCTCCTGAGTATTATTCCTGCAATATTACTGAATCAGCTGTTTTCTCATCAACAAATCCCTCTGTTGCAGCAAAAGTTTCTGGGGGCGAGTTCCTGGGAGTATCAGAAGGGCTTGCCACAATAACAGCAGAGTATAATGAAGAAGGGAATGCCTTCAGGGACAGCGCCCAGCTTAGAGTAATTCCACCCCCGTTCATAACTCTCATAAATCCTGCAACAATTCCCGGCAATAGATACACTGGCTATGCAAACTCAACAAAATTTGAGCTCATGATAGCAACATATTCTGAAGCAAATTGCATTTACAGCTTAACAAGAACAAATTATGGCACTCTGCTTAACAAGAAGCAGTTTGAGAGAAACGATGATGGAAAATTCCATACTGCCGCAGATTTCAATCTTACTTCTAATAAGAACGTATATGTGGTTTGCACAGACCTTTCTGGAAAAAATTACACTGAAACATTCACTCTTAATCTCCTTGTTAATCCGCCGAAGATAAATTCAGCTTATGCAACTTCTGTTTATGAAGCAGACAATTATGGCATGCTTAATACTTACATGTATGCATCAACTGATATTGAAGCGATTTGCAGGTATGATGATGTTGCAACAGAATATGATGATATGAGATACTCTTTTGATGGAGAAGATGAGATTAATTATTATTCTTTCAAGGAATATCACTCAATTTATCTTCAGAATCTTGAAGATGAGAATGATTATGGGTATTATGTGCGATGCAGAGGAAAGTCCGGGCTTTTGTCCGAGCTTGCAACAGTTAATTTCAGGGTTGATACAAGAGCTGCCCCTGATTTCAGGATAGACTCTCCAAAAGAGTGCATCCAGGGAAGCTTCAAATACAATATTGTTACAAACAAAAGGGCAAGAGAATGCTATGCAGGAAAAACTTCTGAAATAATCGACACTTACCTCAGTAAAAATACCAGTTATAATTTTATAAGCTATGGAAGCATCAGCAATTCAAACACCACAACATATTACATCGGCTGTATTTTTGAATATGAGCAGATGGCTGTTGATAAGCAGATAGAAGTTACAACAGATTTAATTAAGCCGAAGATGATTTATGTTGATGACAATTCAGGAATTCCAGGAAGGAATGAGGAATCGCCCTACCTGGACCAGCTCAGGGTTAAATTCAACGGAGAGGACAGCGGCTGCGGGCTTGATTACTTTGTTCTTCAGGTTTTTGACAGCAGCACAAAGAAGAATGTGTCAAGGGAATTAAACTATCCTGCTTCAGATGCTGCCCGGGCTTTGATGATGACGGGGCTTTCCCTTGCTGACAACAAAACTTATTTCATAAGGGCATATGCTGTTGACAAAGCAGGTTGGAAAAGCGTCAGCAATGACAGCAATGGCGTAAAAATAAACTCAACAATAAAGGTTGAGAACTGCTCAAACGGCATAATAGATGGCTTGGAGTCTGATGTTGACTGCGGAGGCGGAAAATGCAATGCGTGCTCCCTTAACAAGAGCTGCAACATCCATTACGACTGCATAAGCCTCTCATGCAACTCAACAACAAAGAGATGTATGAATGCAACATGCTTTGATGGCGCAAAGAACGGAAATGAGAGCGATATTGACTGCGGCGGGCTTTGCGACAAGAAGTGCGATATAGGAAAGAAATGCTCTGAAAATTCAGACTGCAGGTCAGGAAAATGCAGCTCAAGCACAGGAAAGTGCGAGGAAAAGGACAGTTGCAAGAACAAAATCCAGGACCTTACAGAAACAGACATTGACTGCGGAGGGGAATGCTCACCCTGCAAGGAAGGCAAGGCGTGCGAGGATATTAAAGACTGCGAAGAGGGATTGTCCTGCCTGGACAACACCTGTAGCATAGATGAGAAAGATTCTGACAATGACGGCGTGCCTGACACGATTGACAAGTGTAAGGATACAAAATCCGGAACCAAGGTGGACAGCACCGGCTGCCCTTATGATTCTGACAACGATGGAATGCCTGACAAGTGGGAGAAAGACAACGGGCTTGACCCTAATGACCCAACTGATGCAGAAAAGGACAATGACAATGACGGGCTTACCAACAGGGAAGAGTATGAAAACGGAACAGACCCAAACAATTCAGACACAGACGGGGATGGATACTCAGACAAATGGGAGATAGACAACGGATTTGACCCCCTTGACCCTGAAAGCCACCCAAAAAAGTCATCCTGGTGGCTCATACTCCTGCTGATACTCCTTATTCTTTTCGGGGGGATTGGGCTTTACCTTTATTACACTAAGAGCAACAAAAAGCCAAAGAAGAGCTCTTCAGACGCGCAGTTCCAGTTTGAGAACACTGGTATTGAAAATCCTCCTTTTGGGGGGATAAGCCAGGAAATGGAAGGCAAAGACAAGGAAATGCCAGGAGCAATGGAGGGAAGCAGCCTCACTCCTGACATGATAGCGAGAATAAAGTCTAAAGTGAGAGAGCAGGAAAGAAAGAAGCTCTTTGAAAATTTTGAGCAGAAAGAGGGCAATAAACCTTCTGAAGAAGAAAAGCCAATTGAAGAGATTGGGAAAAATCCCGAGGAATCTGATGAGGAAACAAAGCCTCTTAAGCCTGATAAAGTAACCTTTTTGGAAAAAGCGCCCAAAAATAGGGATGAACGGGATGTTTTCCTGGAGCTTGAAAAGCTTGCAGGCAAAGGCAAAAAGAATGATGTATTTGAGGATTTGAAGAAGATTGCAAAAGGCAAAAAGAACAAGAAGGAAAAATCCTCAGGGAAAAAATCAGGCAATAAAAAAAGGCGATGATTTTTTATTTAACCAGTTTCTTGTTTTTTTGGGATAAACAATGAGAAGAGCGCTTGGGAAAAAGGGAGTTGAAGTTCAATTCAACTGGATATTCATTCTTATAGTGGGCGGGCTTATAATTTTTCTTGTTACAAGGATGGTGTCATTCCAGAAGGAGTCGAGCGAATCCCTCACATCTTCTGCAGTGCGCTCAAGGGTGCAGTCAATACTTGCAAGTGCAATCTCAAACAGCGACCTTTCCTCAAAGGTTAATGTTCAGGCAAAGCAGATGGGTTATGACTGCTCAGGGCTTTACATAGGGGAATTGGGCACCTCAAGGAAATTAAGCCTTGGAACAGCATTTGCCCCTGAAGAAATAAGAAGCTCCAGCGGAAACATTGTCCTAAGAAGCCAGCCCTGGCTTATGCCTTTCTCAGCAGGAAATTTCCTTTACATTACAAGCCCTGAAGTGCAGTATGTTTTCCTGGAAGGCTCCGGATATAAGGAGATTGCTGATGAATTGTATTCTGTTCTTCCTGAAAACGCGAGCAAAATCCGGATTGAGCCTGGGGGGAGCCTTGCTGAAGTGCAGAAATCAGGGAGCTACAATCTGAGGATAGTGCTTTTCGGAAAGAATCCTCTTGACGCTGGCATCAATGCTATCCTGGATGACAAAAGGGTGTCAATCCTTTCTGTCTATCCCGCGGATAAAGCATCATTTGGGGGCTATGATTTTAATGCAGGAACAATTGAATTCTACT
>JAPLZQ010000012.1 GCA_026394965.1 Candidatus Woesearchaeota archaeon | reverse complement strand
TTATTGTGATGCCCTCATTTTCCCCGATAACAGAAGGGACAGACATCTTAAAAGAGGAGCTGCTGAGCCCTTTTCTGAAAACAGGGGACATCGGGAAGTTCAAGGCGTTTATTGTTTCAGAGAATCTTGAAATCCTTGGCTTTGGGGAAAAAAAATCAATAAAGAGAATGATTTAACAAGATTTTTAAGGAGCTGGCTTTTAATAATATTTGGGGTGCATAGATGCGCATTAAATGGATAAAGCTCAGGAACATAAGAAGCTACAGCTCATGCTCTCTTGAGTTTCCTGAAGGCTCAATTCTCCTGAGCGGGGACATCGGCGCAGGAAAGAGCACAATCCTTCTATCAATAGAATTTGCGCTGTTCGGATTCACCTCTGAAATCAACGGAGAGACGCTCCTTCGCAACGGAAAGTCAGCAGGCTCAGTTGAGCTCTCCTTTGAGTCAGACGGGAAGGATATTACAATCAAGAGAAGCCTGAAAAAGAAGGGAAGCGGGATAGCCCAGGATTCAGGCTATATAATAATAGACAATGCAAAGGAGGAGAAATCAGCTGATGAGCTCAAGTCAGCTGTTCTTGAAATTTTAGGATATCCCCAGGAACTGCTGAAGAAAAAATCAATCCCGCTTTACAGATACACAGTATACACCCCTCAGGAAGACATGAAGAAAATCCTCTTTGAGTCAAGGGAGGAAAGGCTTTCGACAATAAGGAAGATATTCGGGATTGAGAAATACGGGCTTGTCCGCGCAAATGCAGTGATTATAGCAGCATCACTAAGGGAAAGGGCAAGGGAGCTTTCAGGAAAAATTTATGACCTTTCCCCAAAAAGAGAGGAGCTCTCAGAAAAGAAGAGAATTATGGCTGCGCTTGAAAAGAGGATTAATGAGCTTTCAACTGAACTTGAAACTGCAGGGAAAAAAGTTGATTTTGGGAAGGTTAAGAAAAAAGAGGCAGAGGAGAATCAGAGAAAATTCCTGCAGGCAAAAGCCCAGCTTGAGTCAATTGAGGAAATGCTTTCTGAAAAAGTAGTTGAGATTGAAAAATCCAAAGCCCAGCAGGAAAAGGCGGGAAATGATATTAAGGCTCTTGAAAAGAGAATTTCTGAAAAGCATGCTTCTAAAAAGATTGACGAGGAATCATTGGAAAAATCGCTTGAAGGGATAAGAAAGGATTTAAGCGCCCTTGAAAAAAAGCATGCTGAGGCGCTTGAGCGCAGGAAAAACCTCCTCATGAGGAAAAAAGAGCTTGAGAAGGAGATATCCTCAGGAGAAGAGCTTGAAAAAGAGGTTTCTGAAAAGGAAAAAGAGCTTGAAAAATCAGCTGCATCTTCATCACAAAGAACAAAGTTTGAGAAAGAGCGCGATAAAATTGAAATTGAGTTAAAAGAGATTATTGCAAAAAAAAGCGAATTTTCTACAGTTAAAAGCGAATCAGAAAGGATAATCTCTGAAATATCTGCTCGCAAGGTGTGCCCAACCTGCAGGCAGGAAATAACCGAAGGATACAGGGCTCATATAGAAAAGGAGCACGGGGAAAAGAGCGAATCTGCTGAAAAGGAGCTTTCCCAGCTTTCAAAAAGAGAGGAAAAACTTGAGCTATTGGAAAGGGAATTAAAGCTCAGCATTAAGGCACTTTTGCAGGAAGAGTCAATGTCAGAAAAGCTTAGAGCTGAAATCAAGTCGGCAAAAGAGCGCATGTCTGAAATCAAAAAAAAGGAAATAAGCCTGAAAGAGATTGGCGAAGGGCTTATTCTCCTGGAAGATTCATCCTCAGATGAGAAAATAGCCAATCTGAACAGGGAAGAGGAAAAATACAAAGGCCTTCTCAGGACAGCGCACGAAAACAACATCGTTCTTATGGAAAAGGAAAGCATGGAAAGGGAGCTTTCCCAGAAAATTGAACTTCTCAAAAAATCAGAAGAGGCAGTCTCAGAATTGAAAAAGTCAGTGGGGGAAATCAATGCAAGGAAGATGAAGATTTCCTCAGAAATCAAGGGAATGCGCGATTCAGAGAAGGAATTCCTCAAAATCAGCTCTGCCCTTGAGGAGATTGAGAAGAAGGAAAAGGAATTGTCAATATTGCACTCATCCCTGAAAAGCGAGCTTGATTTGCACACTGAATCATTTGGGAAACTCTCAAAAGAGGTTAGTGAAAAAGAGAAAGAGAAGGAAAAATGCGAATCCATAAAAGAGACTGAAAGCATGATTTCAGAAAAATTCATAGGAATGATTTCCTCAATAGAGAAAACTGTGATGAGCTCAGTTCACCAGGAATTCAGCAGCCTTTTTGAGGAATGGTTCTTCTCGCTTGTTGAAGAGGAGCAAATGAGCGCCCGCCTTGATGACGACTTCACTCCTGTAATAGAGCAGAACGGGTATGAAACAGGGATTGAAAACCTTTCAGGTGGGGAGAAAACCTCAATTGCGCTTGCATACCGGCTTGCCCTCAACAAGGTCATAAACCAGATGGTTTCAGACATAAAGACAAGGGACATCATAATTCTTGATGAGCCGACAGACGGATTCTCAAGCGAGCAGCTTGACAAAGTAAGGACAGTTCTGTCTGAGCTGAATGTCAGGCAGACAATAATAGTCAGCCACGAGGCGAAGATTGAAAGCTTTGTTGACCACATAATAAGGATTGCAAAGCAGGAGCATGAAAGCAGGGTATTCTGAGTTAATTCAAACTCCCTTTTCATATTATACTCTCTAAATAAGCCTTAATCTTGATTTTAATTATTATGCGCAGGTTTCCTCTTTCTTATGTGTTACTACTATTATATAGTTAATTTTAGGAAAGATTTATATAATCGTTGTCACTTATCAGTGTATAATTTTGATAACCTTTGTCAGATGAGCAAGATGGGAATAAAAAAAATAAATCCAGCAGATTCAATCGGAGCCAATGGCATTTCTGCCAAATTCTTAATCATTTTAATTCTCCCTGTTATTTTCCTGCTTATGCCTGAGAAAGCCTGCGGAATGACTATCGCTTATGATGAGGAATACAAGAAAGTTGACTTCCAGCCGAATGCAACAATATCTATCGGCTTTTACGTTCATAATGATCTTAATGAAGAAATAGGATTTACTGTTCCTCTTATAGGCAACCTGACAAAGTATATGAAAGCTGAGTCTGATAATTTTACTCTTGGGCCGTATGGAAACGGCAAATTCAACATAATTATCACATTTCCAGAATCCATTGAAGGTGAAGGGATTTACTCGTACATGGTTATGGTAAAGGAAGAAAGGCTGTATGAAGGCGGCGGAATCCACGCTTACGCATGCCCGGGAGTTACGCTCTACATAAATGTGCCAAAGAAGCCTGCGAATATCTGGACAACTGATGAATTAGGCAATGCAAAACTGGATTTTGCGCCTGAAGAAATAGTCTACATCTCAGGAAGCGGATTTGACTCTGCAAGCGCTGAAAATCCTGTCCAACTGCAGATTACGCGCCCAAATGGGGAAAATCATATTTGCCCGGATGAAAAATGGTGCCCTTCATCTCTTCCAGCAAATTCATCATTTTCACTTTATTCATATAATCTTGATGGGATTGAAGGAGTCTACACAATAAAAGCCAATGATGGAATAAATCAGGCAGAAAATACATTCAATGATTCTATTGCTCTGTTATGCGTTGATAATGATAATGACGGATACGGAAGCAATGGAAGCAGCGCATGCAGCAGCATGGGGCTTGATTGTGATGACAATAACCAGGAGATAAACCCAGGGAAAGCAGAAGTTTGCAATCATATTGATGATAATTGCGATGGCTTAGTGGATGACAACTGCGAAGTAACTGAGCCTGCACCAACAGGCAACTTAACCTCAGAATTGCACACAGAAGAATTGAATGTAAGCGAAATTAATTCAACTTCAGGAATAAATGTTACAGAAGTTCCAGAAGAGATAAACTTAACTCAGGTTAATTCAACAGAATTGCCAAATGGTTCTGAGATGAATTCAACATCAGAGATAAATGTTACAGAATCTGTGAGTCTGACTGAGGGTAATTTCACTGAAAATTCTGATGTTCCTGATAGCGCAGATACGGGCGCGGAAATAAATACCGCAGCAGTTAGCCCAGGAGGAAGCAGCGGTGCGGGCTACAGCGGAAGCCCAGGCAAAGTTGCAGAAAAGCAAAAAGAATCCTGCAGCGAGCTTTGGATTTGCCCTGGCGGATGGGGAGAATGCAGTCTTGGATGGCAGACCAGGACATGCAGGGACCTAAACAACTGCGGAACATACATTAATAAGCCGACAGAGTCAAGGGCATGCACGATTCCTGCTCCAGTGGAGTCTCCTGCTGAGCCAGAGCCAATTCCAGAAGAGAGCCAAGCTTTTTTAGAATCTTCAAAAAGCAGTTCAAGTTCATCTTCTCCTATGAAAAGAGCATTTGCCGGAATCATTAACTGCAAAGATAGGACAGAAGAAATAATATTGCTTTCAACATTGCTTTTTACAATATCCTTAATAAGCATCCTTATTATATTTTAATCTTTTTCTCCCATCTTATCAAAAGAATAAATATAAAAACAGGCGCCTTTTACTTAATTTCAAAATTACGGGGCTGTAGTGTAGCCTGGTATCACTCATGCTTGGGGTGCATGCAACCCGTGTTCGAATCACGGCAGCCCCATAAACTTTTTGAAAAAGTTCCTCCTTCTAAGAATTGTTTAGAACCTTGCTCTCATGCTCCTGCTTTGTTATCCTTATCACATGCTCCACGAAGCTCTCTATCTTCGCCTCATGGCTGAATGCCAGCGCAACAGCTGTCTTTTCCCCGCCGGAGAGGTTCTCTGCCGAAGTATCATGCCCGTCCTCTGTTATTATTGGGGTGAAGTCCTCGTCTATCCTTGCGCTCATGGTCTCTTCCTCTATGAGGGATGAGAACCACTCCTGGAAGAGCTTCCCGAACTCGTAATGTATTGAGCTCATCACCTGCTTCTCCATCTCTGAAACAAGCGCAGTGAACTTATCTGAAAGCATCTGCTCAAGCTCGCGGTAGAGCTCAAACCTTTTCTTGTCCTTGGATTTCTCCTTTATCTCCGCCTCTATTTTCTCGGCATTCCTGCTTTTCAGCGAGACCTCGCTCTCCAGCGCTGCAGAGAGCACCTCTATGTCCTTCTCGCGCTTCATTGCAGAGTCAAGCTCTGATTTTGCATCCTCCCACTGCTTGTCTGTACTTTCAAGTTCCTTCAGTTCTCCTGATGCCTCAATTTTCTTCTTGTTCAGCTCTGAGACCGCCTTATCTGCCTTGGCTGTCTCTTTCTCTGCAGAACTGAGGAGTTCCCTCTCGCGGCTGAGCTGTGCTGACACTGCCTCACGCAGCGCTATCCCCGCGTTTCTCTCCCTGGCTTGCTTCAGGATTTTCTTTTGCTCCGCCTCTTTTTCCTTAAGCGCCCCGATTTCCCTTTCTGCATCTGCCTTCGGCATCTGCGCGATTTCTTTCCCAATCCCTTTCAGCAGGGTTTTTTTCTTCTCAACCTCAGAAAGCAATTTTTTTATGGAATCGGTTTCTGCAGAGAGCTTGTTTGAGCGTGCATCCCTCTCAGAGGAGCGCTTTGACTCTTCCTTAAGGATTTTTATCCCTGATTCGAGCTCCTGCTGCTCCCTTGACAGCGATTCTATCAGCTCCCTGTTGAATTTTTTCTTTTTTTCTTCTTCCTCTTTCAGGTGCTCCTTGTAGTCCTCCTTTATCTCCTGCTTGCAGAGGGGGCAGACCTTGTGCTTCGCTATTTCCGCTATCACCCTTTCCGACTCCTCTTTTGATAGCGAGGCCCTCCCCTTATTCTCTATTATCTCCCTGAGCGCCTTTTCCTTTTCTTCCCTCTCC
>JAPLZQ010000011.1 GCA_026394965.1 Candidatus Woesearchaeota archaeon | reverse complement strand
CATATACGGTTTCTGCATTATAAGCTTCATTGACAACATAATGAAGCCAAAGCTTATCGGAGACCGCGCCAAAATACATCCGCTGATTATATTTTTCGGGATTGCAGGAGGGCTTGCCTTTTTCGGCTTTACAGGAATTTTCATAGGGCCCATAATCCTTGCAGTCTTTTCTACATTGGTTGACATTTACAGGAAGGAATACCTTGATGTGAATTGATGCTAAAGCGGTGATACAATGAGAATGAAAGTTAAGGATGTGGACATAAGTACCGGCGGAATAGCAGTTGCAATCATAAACAGCATTGATGCTGAAAAGCTTGGGACTTTCAAGGGTGACAGGGTTTGCGTAACAAAAGGAAAGAAAAGTGCTGTTACAATCGTTGATATTGCTGAAAGCAGCAAGGTTGTTCCTGTTGGAACAGTTGCCCTGTTTGAAGAGGCGCTTTATCAGATTGGCTGCAGGGAAAAGGATTATGTTGAAGTTACTCTTGAGAAAAAGCCGGATTCTGTTGTACTGATAAAGAAAAAGATGGATGGGAAAAGGCTTGCCTACCATGAAATATATGAAATAATGAAGGATATTGTTGACAACAAGCTAACAGACGCAGAAATTGCATACTTTATTTGCGCCTGCTACATACATTCTCTTGACCTTAATGAGATTGTTAACCTTACCCGCGCAATGTTTGACACAGGCGACATTCTCAGGCTTGAGCCGCCTGTTTTTGATGTGCACTGCATAGGGGGTGTTGCAGGAAACAGGACTACACCAATAATTGTCCCGATTGCCGCTGCAGCAGGGCTGATAATCCCTAAAACAAGTTCAAGGGCAATCACAAGCCCCGCAGGGACAGCAGACACAATGGAAGTAATTACTCCAGTTTCATTTAACATATCCCAGATTGGAGAAATAGTCAAAAAAACCAACGGCTGTCTTGTGTGGGGAGGCGCAGTTTCTCTTGCTCCTGCAGATGATAAGATTATCAAGCTTGAATATCCGATGGGAATTGACGCGCAGGCGCAGCTTCTTGCAAGCGTGATTGCGAAGAAGAAGTCAGTATCTGCAACCCATGTCCTTATAGACATCCCTGTGGGAAGGGGCTCAAAGATGCAGGATGTGCGCGCTGCAAAGAACCTTAAGCGGCAGTTCATGAGAATAGGCGCAAGGATGGGGATGCGCTTTGAAGTCATTCTTACTGACGGATGCCAGCCGATTGGAAACGGGTTTGGAGCTGTTCTTGAGATGAGGGATATCCTCAGGGTTTTGAAGAACAGCCCCCTTGCTCCTCTTGATTTGAGGGAAAAGTCCCTTTACATGGCAGGGCTCCTTCTTGAGATGGGAGGAAAAGCCAAAAGGGGGCAGGGCAGGGCAATGGCCAAGAATATGCTTGAGTCAGGGGTTGCATTGAAGAAATTCACTGAAATTATTGAGGCGCAGGGCGGAAAGGTGCCTGATGAAAACAAGATTGAGGCAGGAAAGCTTACCTATGTTTTCCCCGCATATGCATCCGGTAAGATAGAACACATAGACAGCACGCTTATTTCGCAGATATGCAGGGCAGCAGGAACCCCAAGGGACAAGAGAGCCGGGCTCTACCTTAACAAGCACAAGCATGAGAAGGTTATTGTCGGCGAGCCTCTCTTTACAGTTTATTCAGACAGCAAGCAGAAGATGCAGTATGCGATTGAGATTGTGAATAAGCTCGGCTTTGACGCAATAATAATACACTGAAATCCTTTTACTTTTTTTGATTATCTATTATTGATTCATTTTTGCTGATCATCATATTTTCTTGCGATTCAAGCTATTTAATCAAATTTTCATCCAGTGTCTTTTTTTACCTTTGGAATCAAAAGCCTTTCAATCATTCTGTCAGCTTCACCCCAACTGAACATGATTCCGTTAACGCTGATATCCAAATCATTCGGCTCCGCAGAGTTAATCGTGACTACATAATCATACCCATTTCGCTCAAGACCATAAGCAATTTTCTGAGCTTCCAAACGTTTTTTTTGTCCAACATAAAGTCCAATGTGAGGAGTTGTTTCTGCTTCTTTCGCCGTTTGATCAGTCCTGTTATGTCTATTATGTTCTCTTAAAAATTCATATTCTTTAATTAATTCTTCAGTCAGTTCAGTAGCCTTGTCATCCCATCCTAAATTTTCATATGCTTCAATTGCTTTTTCAGCGATTTCAGTAGCCTTTTCTGGATTTTTATTCTGGTCATAGAATCTAATAATGCTGTTGATGCAATATGAAATGTTTTCTCCTGTGACTTGTGCAGATACGTTCTGAGCTTTGGCTTCTTCTGAATCAATCTCTCCAATCCAGGTTTCTACCAATTCTTCTAATTTTGGTGTTGTGTTTTCCATTTTTATGCCCCCATTATTGAATAAAAAAAATGATTTCAGTAAATCTTAACGGTTGCTTATGTTTGCTAACCCCGCAAGGGTTTTATGAAAATTCTTTTCTTTGATACTAACTGAATTGTATTTATCTTGTTTTTTTGCCATAAAATTAATTTTTTTTAACTTTTTAATAATCATCTTCTCTGCTTTCTGTATCTCCTAAAATTTCTGTTAAGCAGCGTGTATAAAGATCAAAGCTATCTTTTTTCAACTCAGCCACTCCATTGTTCAATCTGTCCTCCTTGGCCTTTTGGTATAACCCCCAATTTTTTTCTAAATCCTCCTTCTGCATTATTTTATATTTTCCATAGAAACGCGAGCCATCATTTTCTGAGATTTCTTTTTTTTCTACCTCTCTTTTATCTTTGGCCAAGTATCTATCTGTCCTATGGTCGTTGCGGTCTTCAAAATGATTGACGTCGCTGCTGCCAGAATGGTAAATGGGGTCTGATGCGCAGGGTCTGAAACCATCTCCGATTATCCCCTCTGTTAATATCTTTTCCAATAACGTTGCTGTTTCCTCGGAATTGCAAAAGTAAGCGTTTCTCCATTCCTTAGTTTGCATGGGTCCAACCAAATCGTCATAAATTATTGTTTTATATCCTCCAACATGCACGCCATAAATTGTAACAAAAGTTTTAGTTTCTGTTCTTTCTTCCAATTTCATTTCAGTTTCTTCGTCCAATCTCATAATAATACCCCCGTTTAATTGATTTAAACTCTTTTCTGATACTGATTGTGCGGTTTTCAAATGCGGCTTACGCCCTGAGAAGATTGCCTTTGTAGGAGAGAATCCCGTTCTCCTCAGCAATCTCATCTGGGAGAGCAATTATTTTCTCTATTCTCAGGTATGCTGAATTCCCTGATTTAAAGTAAATCGCATTTTTAGGGTCTATTAGCTCATTACATATCCTTGCATATCCTTCATTTTCCAGCTTTCTGCCTTCTGAATCTTTTTTGGCCATCGCAGCTTCAATTGTCGCATAATACCTTGAATCAGCATTCCATTTTTTTTCGCTTTCCAGGAAGACCAGCCCGTCGTCAAGGATTTTTGCCCTTATTCCGCTGCCGCCTTCGCTAAGAATGTAGATTTCCTTTTCCAAATCTGATTGCATTTTATCACCCAGTTTAAAGAGAGTTGCAGTTCTTTTATTTTTTGCGGTAAAATAAATTCAAGAGTGTTGTATTATACAAAAAAGGCGCTAAAACTCATTACAAAGAAATTCCCTTGGAATTTCTTGTGCCAAAATTCGCTTGGCGAATTTTTGGTACTTTAGTTGCGAGATACAGCGCCTTTTTGTATCCTAAAAATCCGCGATTAAGAGAGCATCGGTTCAAACTCCGCACACAAAGAATTGTTTTACAATTCAAAGAAATGCGTTGCATTTCTTGAACAAGAAATTCTTTCAGAATTTCTTTGTTCTTGTGCCCCAGAAATGCCGTGCATTTCTCTGGGCTTTAGTGCGGAGCAGGATGCTCTCAGCGGATTTTTATGATTCCTGCGCATTGTTCCCGCTTTTTAGATAATTAAGCATAGAGAGATACTTTTGCTATGCGTTTTGCCTTTTTTTGATTTTTTTTACCATGAGAAAGAGTCAATGATTCTTGAGCTGTTTAAGAGAAAAATTGTCCCGTTTTTGTCTGAAAGCCGAAATTTCGGGATGATTTCCTGAAATGAGCCCTGATTTATAATTCCTGAAAGCCGCATTGAGTTTCTGCTGCTTTTTATGAAAATGTATTCAAGATTCTTCGGAAAAGGTGCAGGATTGTAAATTTCAATAATCTCCTTTCCCTTTCCTCCCTTGTATTTCACATTGGAAATCTGCAGGCATTCTGATTCAGGGCATTCATAGGCATCATTTTTTGGATAATTCCACACCTCTGAGAATTCCTCAAGGTAGCGCGCTGCAATTTCTCTGTCCTTTATTATGAGGATGTTCTCATCATTTCTGTAGTTGGCATTTGCGCTTGGGTTGAAGCTTCCGGTTATCACAGTTTCATTGTCTATTATGAAAACCTTGTGGTGCATGACATAAGGATTTTCATCAAGCTTAACCAAAACTCCGCTTTCATTGAGATATTTGAAAACTGAATAATTGGACTCCTGTCTCTTCTCAAAAACCCCTTTTGCCTCAATTCCATTAATTTGCATTTCAGAGATTTCCTCTGCAATTTTCTTTTCAGTGAAGCTGAATGTCATGAAAAGAATGCTCTCCTTTGCGCTCCTGATTTTTCCAATCAGCTTGTCAGTGCATGAATCCTCGGGGCAGAAATAGTTCTCAACAGGAATCTCATTTATTTTCAGGAAATTTTCCCTTGAAGCAACGCTTTTGCAGCCAATATTCCTGCATCTTAATTCCTCAAACTTGCTTTCATAGTTTTTCGCAAGTGTTTTTGAACTTATTACAAGAATGTTGTTGTTATTATAGTATGAATCCCCTTCTGTAGGGTTGTATGAGCCTGTAAAAACAATTCTTCTGTCAAATATGCAGAACTTGTTATGCATTATCCCCGCAGAGAATATTGGGAAGAAATTCCCGTTCAATTTACCCTTTATCTTTTCATAGGAATCGCTGTCAAGCCCAATGCTTAAGTTAATTTCCTTGCTTTTATTGGCGAGGAAATCAGCGAACTTATCATCAATTGTGTAGAAAGCGCATTTTACCTCATTTGCGCCTGAAATCAGCTCAATCAGCCTTTCCCTGCACTCTTCTTCAGGGCAGAAAAAGGCATTTATTGTTCCATCCTCAGTTTTTGCAAAAGCCCTTCCAGTTGCTGCCTTAAAACTCTCCTTTTCCAGTGTGTTTATGAGAAATGCGCAGAGGAAAATCGCAATAAGAAGAATGGGAATCCTTAAGGTTCTCTTATCAGATGTAAAAGCCATGCCATAATTTTTCTTTTTTGCCTTTATTTATCTTCCCCAGTTCATTCCGGATGTTTTTTGGCTTTTTCCCCAAAGGATTTTCTTCATTGCTTTCGCGCTTCTGAGAAGCCCGAATTTTGTTCCAGGATATTTCTTTTCAAGAAGCTCAATCTCTTTTCCAATGCATCCGGTAAAATCATTTCTGAATTTTTCCCTTATTGCATTGCCGAGTTTCTTGAACCTGCAGTAGAACTTAAGTTCAGGCGCTATCGCCCCAAGAAACAGCTTTACAAAAACAACTCCATCCCTCTCAATTACAAGCCCGAGATTTTCAGCCCTGCATTCATGGAATAATCCCCGAAGAAAATAATTCGCTTCCTTTTCGCAGCTCCAGGGAAGAATTACTGCAGAAAAGCCCTGCCTTTTCCATTCTAAAATGCTTTTTTTATCCTCAAAAATATCCTCGTTTATCGCAATTTTCTTTTTGACAATAATCTTTGCCATGAAACCGCGATTTATCTTTTTCATGAGGAAAATTGTTGCTTTTGCTTCATAAGTCCCGTCATCCAGAATCAGGATTCCCTTCCCTTTTGCAGCCATAATTATTCTTTTCACTGCCTTTTCCTCACGCAGCCCCTTTCTTATCCTTTTCTCAAGGATTTTTGAGAAGCATTCCCCGCAGAGGAGCGGAGAATACCTGAATTTTATGAGCCCTTTCCTTTTCCTGCAAAGCCCGCACATTCCTTTTTCCATTGCAAAAGAGCTTTCTCCTCGAAAGCCTTTTATAGTTTTCGCTCTTTAACCCATAAAACAAGCCAATTAGTTACTACTGGCGTATACTAAATATATACTCAATTAGCGAAATGCTTATATATAAGTTTATTTCACTATATAGTAGAAAAAGACAATTACGAGTGAAAAATAAAAACAAATCAAAAAATAACGATCTATCACCTCTTTTTCCCAAGCAAGCAGCCTTCGGGTTGCTTGCATGGGTTTTATAATCAATCTTGTTCTCAGATGGAGTTAATGCTTTAATCTTCTCGGCACTCGTAGAAATATTATGAGACAAGATTTCATATTTAATTTACGGTAAAAATTTAATTAATAAAATTAATTTTAATTAATGAAATCGCAGAATAATCCCAGAAAAATCTTAATCTCTTTTTGAATTATCTTTTAATTATTTTCCTTGCAGGATTCCTGTTGTTTTTCACGCTTTTACTTTTATTATTTTTCTTATTTTTAATTATCACCGTCTTGGTTTTTTCAGAGTTCCTTTTTGCAAGATAGATTATCCCAACTGCACCGAATGCAACTCCTGATATGAATATCATTGCCATTCCGATTATCGCCCTGTAGCGCGCATAAGCAGTCCTGAGCCAGCTGTCGTTATTGAAGTATATGTCAATTCCGCTCATCTCAAGGGCATATCCCGAGTATAAATATGCCGAGCTTAAGTCATTCTCCTTCAGCGAGTTTGCATACTCATAGTAGCTGAATCCTGCAATCGGAAACATTCCTGCTGCGCCCTGCTTCATTATTATCTGCTTTGTGGCTTCAAGCCTCTTTTCAAGAAGGTTATTTACATCACTGTCAGTTATTCCGTAAAGGCTTAGGACAACATCTGACTCTGCCTTTGCCCTTCCTGCCTTCTCAAAGCACGCTTCATATTCCCCATTCTTTGAATCTGCGATTGCCTCATTTATCCTGTTTCCTGATGCAGTAAGAGGGACTTTTATGAATATTTCAGCATACTGATGGCGCTCTTCTGCCTCTGAAATCTTGTTCAGGCAGAGGTTTCTCATGTTTTCCTCATTGAAATTGAATTTTTTTCCGGGCATTTCAAAGAATCTCTTCCAGAGGTTTGCGCTCACAAGACGCTCTTCAGCATAAGAAAGGCTGTAGATTGCATCGGCGCTTTTATTCTCAGCAATGCTTTTCATCGCCTCATCTGCATATTCCTCTGCCTCTGAGATGCGCGAATCAACTATGACATAGCTTTGCAGCCCGGTTATGGTGTCATAATTCCTGATTAGGAGTTCTCTTGAATCTTTTATCTGGCTCTTTATATTCTCAGAATAAGTTATTATCTCTGAAATGCTCATATTATGAATCTTCCTTTCAACAAATCCCAGCTTGACATTTGCCCCGAAGCAGTAGCTTGCTGCAGAGTAGAAATTTCCATAAATCATCTCATTCTTGTATCTTTCAGTTAAATTGAGTGCTTCATGATAGTATTCGCTGAGGTTATTTTCCATTTCTTTTGACAGGGGATTTTTGATTATTTCAGAAGCAAGCAATTCGCTCCTGTCGCAGAGCTCGTTTGCTATCCCTTTCATGATTTTTGTGTATTCCTCATCTATCTTTATTTCCCCTGAGAATTCCTTTATCCTGTGCCCTGTTGTGTAGTAAATCACTTCCCTGATGTTTGAAACTTCCACTGCCTCAATTCCAAGGCTTTTTGCATAATCATATATGCTGATGTTTGTGAGGTTTGCTCCGCCCATTGATTCAGAGTCGTTTTCACTGAAAACAAGGTTTTCCCCTTCAGGGATAAGGACTTTTTTTATCCCGGCTTTTGCAGCAGCCTCTATTTTCTCCTTAACTCCGCCGACAGCCCCGACAAGCCCGCCTGAGTTTATTGTTCCTGTGACGCTCACTGTCTCATCTATCTTAAGATTCTTAAGCTCAGCATAGGTGAGGGCTGCAATTGCTGCGCTTGCGCTTGGCCCCCCTATCATTGCCGAATTTGCCTTTATTGTGTAGAAGAAATCCATTGCCGAGCATGCTGCTCCTGCTTCTTGGCATGCAATTTCCTTTGCAAACCTTGTTGAAATCTGGGTGTCCACCTTCATTATCGGGAAGGTTTCCACAAAAACCCTTCCTAGCCCGGAGTTTATAGAGAGGTAAAGGTCTGCTACGCTTCCCTCATATCCCCCTTCTGCCTCTGCAACAGCCAAAAGCTTCATGTGCGCAGCAGAAGCATTTGGGATTAATATCAGGATTGAAATAAGAAGCATGGGATAAAAAAACAGATTTTTTGCTCTCATTTTTTAGATTTTAAAATGATTTTTTTTGTTTAATATTTGGATGGGATGAACTGGTATTTTCATATTTCATAAATGCTCTTTATCTTCTGCTCTGGTTTTGCAGCGGATTTTTTTGATGGCGCTTTCTTTTTTGCCTTTTTCTCTTTTTTTTCCCTGACAGCAGCCTTTGGTTTTTTCTCTTCTTTCTTTTCAATTGGCTTCTGTTCTGATGTTTTAGCAATAATCGGTGTTAATCCTGGAACTTCCTTGTTCTTCTGCTGAGCCATCCTGCTCTTATACTCGTCCTTGCTTGGGCAGTTGGGGTTGAGGCAGAACTTCCATGGGCGCTTTCCCTTGTATATCAAAAGGACAGTTGAAGAGCCGCACTGCTCGCATTTCTCAGGGTTTGGCTTGAGGAGCCCTGTCTGCGGTATCCCGAATGTTGTCTTGCACTCAGGGTATGCATTGCATGCGATGAATCTTTTCCTTGTTTTTTTTGAGAATATTATCCTTAATGAGCCCTTGTGGCAGACAGGGCACTCTCCAACAAGGGATTGTGTGTTTCTTGTTTCCCTGTATGCGCCTTTCAGCTCAAGCCCGACTTCCTTTTCCTTTGTGCTGAAATGCGAAAGCACTTTTGTGAGGACTGCTTTTGCCTCTTCAAGCACTTCTTCCCTCTTCTTCTTTTTATCCATCACCATGTCAGCTTCATCCTCAAAGTGCCTTGTTAATTCCTCGTCAACTATTTCAGGGCAGTATTTTTCCAGGGTTTTTTCTGTTTTTATCCCAATCTCAGTTGCCTGAATGAACTGCCCTGAGACATATCCCCTCTTGAAAAGCGTGTCAACGATTGTGGCTCTTGTTGCCTTTGTCCCGAGGTTCTTGTTTGAAAGCTCCTTGACTATTGATGCAGGAGTGTATCTCTTGGGAGGCTGTGTGTCTTTCTCAAGCTCGTCAATTGATTTTACCTTAACTTCCTCTCCTATTGCAACCTTGGGAAGCTCAACTTCCTTCTCAACAGCATAGGGCTCGTAAAGGGACAGCCAGCCCCTGAATTTTGTGGTAATTCCGCTTGCGCTGAAAATGTCATTTTCAATTTTGAGTTCAATTGCAACCCTTTCCCTTTTTGCGCTTACTCCGAATGTTGAGATGAACCTTTTTACGACAAGGTCATAAAGCTTTTTCTCCTCCCCTTCAATCTTCTTCGGCTCTATTCCCGTCGGATAGATTGCCGGGTGTGCAGGGTCAGTCTTTGAGCCCTGGTTCGGGATTAGCTTTGCAGTTGAGAGCCCCTCGCTTATTCCGGCATTTGCTTTTTGCGGATTTACAAGCCTTATCAGCCCTTTTATGAGATTTTCATATTCCTGCTGGTTTGAAAGATTGGAAAGAATTCCCACATATCCTATCTCAATTGGAAGCTGCTGCGAGGATGTTCTCGGGTATGATATTAATCCGTCAGTGTAAAGCGACTGCGCAATCTCAAGGCATCTTTTTGGGTTTATCCTGAAGCATCTGTATGCCTCCATCTGAAGTGTTGTCAGGTCAAAAGGATTTGGGGCAGTTTTTTCTATTTCCTGCTTCTGCATGTTTGAGACTGTGCATTTTTTGCCCGTTGTCCTTTCAATTACAGAGTCAGCCTCTTTCTTCTCCCAGAACTTGTCAATCTTGTGCCATGCCTCTATTGGCCCGTTCCCTGTTTCGCCTTTAAGGAGAATCTGCCAGTATTTTTTTGAGACAAATGCCTTTATCTTTTCTTCCTTGTCAACAATTATCTTAAGCGCAGGACCCTGCACCCTTCCTGAGCTCATTACCTGGAATGTTCCTGCTGTCTTTATTGCAGAAGTAAGAGCCCTTGAGATGTTTATTCCGTAGTAATAGTCAAGCTCATGCCTTAAAAGTCCTGCTTCAGCCTGCCCCCAGTCAATTGTCGGGGATTTCTTCTCATATGCTTTAACAAGGTCCTGTTTTGTCAGCGCAGAAAATTTCATCCTTGCGCCGTCTTCTTTTCCGCATATGTGCCTTATGACATTAAGCCCTATTACCTCTCCTTCAACATCGTAATCTGTTGCAACTGTGAAGCTGTCTGCCCCTTTTGAAATCTTCTTAAGAACATCTATGTATTTCTTGGTGTAGTCTGCCTTCTTGTCTATCTTGTAATTCGGAACCCATTCCACGTCAAAAACAGGGTATTTCCACTTATTTCCGCCCTCTTCCATAAGCCCGAACAGGTGCCCTACTGCGCACCCCACCATTATCTTTTTTCCTGAGCGGCTGATTTCATAGTAGGGAACGCCCTTTTCAGAATTCCTGATTATTTTCCCTTCAGAGAGCGATTCTGCAATCTTCATTGCAACTTTGGGCTTCTCTGTTATGATAAGCTCATAGCCCTTTCCCGGGCTGTATGAGGGAGAATTCTCATCTGAAATTTCCTTTGGTTTTGATTTTTTTGCTGGCATTTTACCTTTTTACCGCCATATTCTATTTGATGCGCCTTTGATATATTATTCTACGAACCCCTATCTCCTATAAAAAACTTTTGAAAAAGCCAAAATCCGGCTGATTTTTCGCTAATTGACTGCAGCAGGAAAGCAATTGCTCTGGACGGGCTTACTTGTATTGGTTCTATATTGGTTCGCAATCTTTTAAAT
>JAPLZQ010000010.1 GCA_026394965.1 Candidatus Woesearchaeota archaeon | reverse complement strand
GTTGGATATGCATTATTCCCCCACATTGGATGCATTGCATTCATAATCGCATCAGTAATAGGCTCGACAGTTCTTATGCAGCTGTTCAAGCCGCTCCTGATGAACAGGAATTTCTTTTACATCTTAATCGGGATTTCATTTGCATTTGCAACAATATCCTCAGTGTTATACCTGAAGCGCAACCGAATGCTTTCAGGAAAGGGGATAAGAAGGAATTCAGGATATCTTGCAATAATGTACGGGACAACAATAGGGATAAACATCCTCCTCTTCCTTGTGATTTTCCCTCTTCTTGCAAATGTTAAAACATCTGGCTTAAACCAGGGAGCAAATTCCCTTGCAGGAAGCAGTCCAGGATTCCAGAACTTTGATTCAACAGCAAAGCTTAGTGTTGACATACCCTGTTCAGGGCATGCTCCCCTAATTTCCTCAGAATTGAAGAAAATTGACGGGGTTGGCGACATAAAATTCAGCTATCCCAACATTTTTGAAGTAAAGTATGATTCAGAAAGGACTAATCCGCAGGAGATAACTTCAATTGATGTTTTCAGGGAATATCCTGCAAAAATAATGCAATAAAGAAAGCAATGCAATAAAGAAGGAAAAAAGCAGAGGAAATGAAGATGAAGAAGATAACTGTCCCGGTTTCAGGGATGCACTGCGAATCCTGCGCGCTCAACATTGAAAAAACGCTGCAAAGGCTTGGCGCAATAAGCGCAAATGTAAATTTTGCAACAGAGCGGGCGAGTGTGGAATTTGACGAAAAGGTTCTTAATGAAAAAAAGATATATGACACTATAGACTCGCTCGGCTACAAGTCAATAAGAGAAGAGAGCCCTAATCAGCAGGCGCTAAAATCTGCTCCGCAAAGGGCAGCTGATTCTGAGGAGCGGCTTATTGACAGGGAAAAGAAGGCAAGGGCAAGAGAGATGAGGGATTTCAGATTCCTCTTCCTTTTCTCGCTGTTCTTCACATTTCCGCTTCTGATAATTGCAATGCCCCTTGAATGGATGGGTATAATGCTTCCAAATGCAAAGCTCATCATGCTCCTGCTTGCAACTCCTGTCCAGATTGTTGTTGGCTCAAGATTTTACAAAGGGGCTTTTGGCGCATTAAGGGCAAAAACAGCAAACATGGACACCCTGATTTCAATAGGCACAACAGCTGCCTACTCATACAGCATTCTTGCAATGCTTTTCCCCTCTCTTTTCGGGGAGCACGTTTATTTTGACACCTCTGCAACAATAATCACCCTTATCATACTTGGAAAATGGCTTGAGGCAGTATCAAAGGGAAAGACATCTGCTGCAATAAAGAATCTAATAGGATTAAAGCCGAAGACTGCAATTGTTGTGAGAAACAGTATTGAAGCTGAGATACCAATAAGTGATGTTGTCGCAGGAGACATAATTATAGTCAAGCCGGGGCAGAAGATTCCTGTGGACGGCATAATCACAGAAGGGTTTTCATCTGTTGATGAGTCAATGATTACAGGCGAAAGCATGCCTGTTGAGAAAAAGAAAGGCGGCTCTGCAATAGGAGGCACAATAAACAGAAGCGGCGCTTTCAGGTTTAGGGCTACAAAAGTCGGGGATGAGACAGTTCTCTCGCAGATAATAAAGCTTGTTGAGGAGGCGCAGGGAAGAAAGGCGCCAATACAGAGAATTGCAGATGTTGTAAGCAGCTATTTTGTTCCTGCTGTTCTCATAATTGCAGTTGCAGCATTTTCAATATGGTATTTTGCAATTGGCAAGAGCTTCATATTTTCCCTGAACATATTCATTTCTATACTCATAATAGCGTGCCCGTGCGCTCTCGGGCTTGCAACTCCAACAGCAATAATGGTTGGGACAGGAAAGGGAGCTGAATTCGGGATACTGATAAAAGACCCTGAGGCGCTTGAGAACATGAGAAAGGTAAATGCTTTTGTTTTTGACAAAACAGGAACATTGACAAAAGGCAAGCCAAGCGTCACAGACATAATTTCTATCGGAAAAATTTCGGGAAGGAAAATTTCTGAGAATAAAATACTGGAATACGCTGCAATTGCAGAGAAAAATTCAGAGCATCCCCTTGCAGAATCAATCCTGAAAAAAGCAGGGGATGAAGGGATAAATGTCCCAAATGCCCGCTTCTTTGAGGCAATTCCCGGGCAGGGCATAATCGCCAGATACGCCAGGGAAAAAATACTCCTGGGAAACCGGCTTCTCATGAAAAGCAACAAGATAAGCATTGCAGATTTTGAGGAGAGAATCTCAGCCATTGAAAGCGAGGGCAAGACAGTTATGCTCCTTTCAGTCAACAATAGCCTTCTTGGAATGATTGCTGTTGCAGACACAATCAAGGAATACTCAAGAGAGGCAGTTTCAAGGCTGCACTCAATGGGAAAGAAAGTCATAATGATGACAGGGGACAACAGGAGGACAGCTGATTCAATTGCAAGGGAGCTTGGAATTGATTCAGTGCTCTCTGATGTTCTTCCCAAGGACAAGGAAAATGAGATAAGAAAACTCCAAAGGTCAGGGCTTGTTGTTGCAATGGTTGGGGATGTGATTGCTGCAGTAAAGCTGAGCCAATACACCATGAAAAAGATAAAGCAGAATCTTTTCTGGGCTTTCTTCTACAACATAATAAGCATACCAGTTGCAGCAGGAATTCTATATAACGCAGGATTCCTGATGAATCCTATGCTTGCGGCAGCTGCAATGGCATTAAGCGATGTTTCCCTTCTCTCAAACTCGCTTTCAATGAAGAAATACAAAAAAGAGTTCTAGAAGATTCCAGCATTTCCTGAATAATTATTTAAACTGCAGAAGCAATTAATTGTTTATGGCAGTTGAATCATTGGAAATCAAGGCATTTGCAAAGATAAACCTTTCCTTTGAGATAATGGGAAAGCTTCCCTCAGGCAACCATGAGATATCCTCAGTTTTTCAGTCAGTAGGGCTTTTTGACTACCTGAAAATCTCAAAGATAAGAGAGGGATATGAGCTTTCAGGCTCAGTATTATGCAATCCTGAAGATAACCTTGCCACAAAGGCGAAGCAAACTCTTGAATATTATGTTGAAAGCGAGCTTCCCTGCAGCATAGAACTCACAAAGTCAATACCAGTGTCTTCAGGGCTTGGGGGCGGCTCATCTGATGCAGCCTCAGTTCTTATTGGGTTAAATGAGCTCTACAAAATCGGGCTTTCACAGGAGGAGCTTTTGGCAATCAGTTCAGAAATAGGCTCTGATGTCCCGTTTTTCGTTCGCAACAGCGGGACAGCGCTTGTTTCAGGGGCAGGGGAAAAGGTAAGCCCGGCAGATTGCAGCCATTTCCCTTATTATGTTCTTGCACGCCCACACAAGAGGTTAAGCGCAAAGAAAATGTATGAGCTTTACGATGAGACAGGAAAGAGCTTCTTTGAGCTTGCAAATGAAATGTGCCCTAAAATTGGCGAGCTTTATGTCTTTTTTTCAACAATTTCAAAACAGTGCGGAATGTCAGGAAGCGGGCCAACTGTATTTGCCGGCTTTGAAAATTATAAAGAGGCAGAAAAACAGGTTTCTGATTTTGGGATAGAGCATTTTGACGGCGACTTTTTCATATGCAGAGCGCTTGACAGAACATATGAGATTGCCAGGAGGACATGATTTATTGGAAGATTTTTTAAAAATCCCAAACTGAAAAAATTTATAACTTTTCTTAAATTAGATTTCTGCTTATGATAAAATACCTTTCCTTTGACTTGGATGGAACAGGAGAGGATAAAAAATCATTCTGAGGAAAGATTTAAATATTGATGTTTGTCAATATGTTTTTATGGATGAGATGCTGAAGATATTAAATGCGCTTTCTGACAGGACAAGGCTTGAGATAGTGCGTCTTCTTTTGCGAGGGGAAAGATGCGTGTGTGAGATTTTTCCGAAAGTCAGAAGAACACAATCCACTGTCTCAATTCAGCTGTCCAAGCTTGAGAGCGCGGGAATTATAAAATCAAGAAGGGAAGGCAAAAGGATTTTTTACAGTATTTCAGGAGCGAGAATAAGAAGAATGCTTTGCCTGATGAAATGATTATCCAGTGAATCCATAGAATTTAGAATTGCGGGGTGAAAAAAATGAAAATCGAAATACTTGGACCCGGATGTCCAAAATGTAAAAAATTAGAAGCAAATGCGAGAAAAGCTTTGGAAGAAACTGTTAATGACCTCTTCAAAGATGTAGAAGTGG
Source organism: Candidatus Woesearchaeota archaeon (assembly GCA_026394965.1). Lineage (NCBI taxonomy): Archaea > Nanobdellati > Candidatus Woesearchaeota > Candidatus Woesearchaeota archaeon. Next base: position 383 of record JAPLZQ010000010.1, on the reverse strand, counting down.
TGAAAATTACAGAAATAGATAAGATATTAGATTATGGCATCATGTCAACTCCCGGAATAGCTATTGATGGTGTTGTTAAGAATTATGGAAGGATTGCGAGTGTTGATGAGATAAAAAAATATCTTCAAGAATACATTAAAGAAACAGAATCAAAATATAAATAATTTAGAGGTGATATTATGAAAATCGAAATATTAGGACCAGGATGCTGGAAGTGCAAGCAACTTGAAGCGAATGCAAAGAACGCAGTTGAAGAAGCAGGCGTGAAAGCTGAAATAACTAAAGTCACAGAGATAAATAAGATTATCGAGTATGGCGTAATGGCAACTCCTGCGATTGTAATTGACGGAAAAGTCAAGGCATCTGGAAGAATTCCCGATTCT
>JAPLZQ010000009.1 GCA_026394965.1 Candidatus Woesearchaeota archaeon | reverse complement strand
CGCTTCTTATGAAAATCTTTTTTACTCCGGGAATCTCCCTTGCCTTTCTCAAGAGTTCAATTATTCTTTTATGGCTGGCTTCAATTTTGTCGCATGAAGCATTCCTGCTTTCAATGTCTAAGCCATACATATTGGCAGATGGTCCTCCCAAATCGTCAATATATCCCTTGAATTCCGGGTGTTTTGTGATTCTCTTTATTTCAGAGAGTATGCTCTCCTCGCTTCTTGAGATTATTTTTGTGCCCTGGTGAAGCGCAATTGAGCAGAAATTACAGTTCCCAATGCATCCGCGATGCGTTATGAGAGAGAACTGCGCAAGTTTCAGGAGTGAATTCGGCGAAAGCTTCCTTGAATATGGAAGCGAGTAAATCCAGTCTAAATCATCGCTTGTGTAATCTGGAAACTGATACTGAAGAACATAGTTGTTGTCATATTTCTGGCATATGTTCATGTAATTTGAGAATTTTACCTGCATCTCACAGAACTTCTCTTTTGAATCAGTGATTTCCTGAAATGATGGAAGCCCGATAAATCCGGATGGCATCTCCTTTGAGAGGATGCATGTCCCAAGAATTCCTTTCAAATCTTTTCCGGATTTTATTTTTTCAGCAATCTCAAGAGTCTGTTTTTCACCGTTCCCATATACAAGTATGTCTGCTCTTGAATCAAGAAGGATGCTTCTTCTTATGTTATTGTCCCAGTAATCATAGTGGGCGAACCTTCGAAGCGATGCCTCAATTCCTCCAATAACGATTTTTGCGCCCCTGAAATATTCCCTGACTTTGTTGCAGTACACAACAACTGCCCGGTCAGGCATTAGTGAGTTCTTGTTGTGGACATCTTCATTCCTTCTCTTCTTGAGAGGAGTGTAGTTGTTGAGCATTGAGTCAATCGAGCCCGATGTAATCCCGAAGAAAAGATTAGGCGCGCCTAATCTTGTGAAATCCTCTTTTTTCTCCGGCTTCTCTATTATCCCGACCGAGAATCCCTTTGCATCAAGCACTCTTGCAATAATTCCTGCCGGCGAGAGAGGATGGTCATCATAGCCCTCGCCAGTGATTAGGATTACGTCAAACTGCGAATCCTCTTTTTTTAATGATATCATTATATTAAAGGTGAAGAGTTTCAGAATAAAAAGGTTTGGATGATTGAAGATGCAGGAAAGGTTTAAAACTGCTGTCACTATAACAGACGAATTGCTCTTTTATCCCGTCGGAGAATCTTATCAATCCTTAAATACAACTATTTCTTTATCTAAAAATTTATAAACTATTTTCTACTAATTAATAGTGATAGATTGGGGTGTTAGAGCATTTTAAGGTTTAATTAATTTAATCTCTGAAGAAAATGAGGCGATTAAAATAGAAATGGAAAAAAGGAAGAAGGTAATTGCAATAAGTGCGCATCCAGATGACCTAGAAATTGGGGCAAGTTTCGCAGTAATGAATTACGTGCGTGAAGGCTATGAAGTTTACTCTATTCTTGTAACAGACGGAGACAAGGGCGGAGACTCAGCAGTCAGGATTAGGGAAGCAGAGGAAGCTGCAAAGGTGTTGGGGATAAAAGACATCTTCCGCCTGAAGTGCCCAGACACCAACCTGCCCAAAGAATCAAAGTTGATTGAGAAATTGGAATCGTTTTATTACAAGTATTTGCCTGAGGTGGTTATCACTCATACTACAAAAGAGAGGCACAAGGATCACGTCCAAGTTTCAAATGCTTCGAGAATTGCATTCCGAAAGTCCTCAACTATAATTATGTTCAGAAGCGTTTCCGGGCTTGTTGAATTCAGCCCCCATCTTTTCTACGTTGGCGATAAAGATGACCTTGAGAATAAGATAAGGGCATGCAGCTGCCACAAAACTCAGGTTGAAAAAGGGATACTGGATTTAGAAGTTATCCAGGCAAACGCCATTTTCTGGGGCAATGTCTACAATCCTTATGAGAAAAAGTATGCTGAGCCATTTGAAATCAATCATTATGGAATGATACTGAAAAAGCAGGGGGGGCGTTTAATATAATACTGTCAGGACATCAGCCAAACTACATTCCATATCTTGGATTCTTTGACAAGATAGCTAAAAGCGATCTTTTCTTCATACTTGATGACGCGCAGTTCAGCAAGGAGGACTTCCACAACAGGAACAGGATAAAAACAAGAGAAGGTTCAAAATGGCTTACAATTCCTGTTGAGAAAAAAAAGATTCCTCTTACGGAAACTAGGATAAAAAATGAAATTCTCATAAGCGGAATGGAATGGGAAAAGTACCATCCAATGCTTATCAAACAGAGTTATGCAAACACGACTTTCTTCAAAGAATATTTTTCTAATCTTGAGAAAATTTATGATAAAGTAGCAAAGGACACCCCAATGCTTTCTGAGAATAACATGCTGTTTATAGAGTATCTCTGCGATGTATTCAGGATAAAAGTTCCAAAAATCCGCTCAAGCACCCTTGGAATAGAAACCCAAAGAAGCCAGAGGATAGTTGACATATGCAAAGTATTGCATGCTGACACCTATCTCAGCGGGGACGGGGCAAAGAACTACCTTGATGAGAAGCTCTTTGAGGATAATGATATAAAGCTTTTTTATCAGAACTACAATCATCCTTTGTATTCTCAGGCAAACGGAGATTTCATTCCTTATATGGCGGCGATAGACTATCTTTTCAACTGCGGGGCAAATCTTCCCTGAGGAGAAAAAATGAGCCTTACCCTTGGAATTGACTTTGCCTCTTTTATCTACAGGAAGCTCAATCCAATTCCTGAAAATGATGAAACAAAGAATCTCAGCGTGAGCGTTATAATTCCTGCTCATAATGAAGAGAAGAACATTGATGCTGTTGTTGATGCAATATATGCTCAGACTCTAAAGCCAAAGAATGTAATGATTGTAAATGACAATTCTTCTGATAATACCCATGAAAGATGCCTTGATATTTACAGCAAGCACAATAATCTTTTCTACATAAAAAATCTGATAAATGCAGGAAAAGCCATGAGCATAAATCATCTTGTAAAGAAATACTATGGCGCGCTGGGAGACATTGTATACATAAATGACGGCGATCTTCTTCCGGACCCAAAATGCCTAGAGGAATTGGTAAAAGGGTTTTATGATGAGAATGTTGCTGCAGTAACCGGATTTCCGACATTGATTGCATCGGGCTCGTTTCTAAGCAGGCAGCTTACCTACGGGAAGGAATGGCAGATTAGGGTGATGTCATTCAGAAAAGTCGGGCAGGCAGCAAGAAACGGCATGTATGTTATGTGCGGAGCAGTCACCGGATACAAGAAAGATGTTCTTCTCAAGTATCCTATTCCAACAAGAACTCAGACAGAAGACCTGGATTACACCTGGGTTCTTCTCGAGAAGGGCTACAAGCTCGGCTTCCAGGAAAAAGCGACATGTGTTTCCTATGATGTAAGGGGGCTGAAAAACCACTGGAAGCAGACAAGAAGGTGGCACAGGGGCGCATGGCAGGCAATTTACTCGCATGCAGGGCAGTTTAGCAATGCAAAAAGCCTTCTTTACACCACGCTTATTCCATTCTGGACCGAGGCTGTCCTTTTCACAGCAAAAACAGCAGCGCTCCCAATGATATACAATTACAGCCCTTACCTTGTTGGCGGGCTTCTTGCAGCAGAGGTTACGGTTAATATCGGGATTACTCTCGCAAGGGAGCCTAAATACCTGAAATACATGCCTGCTGCAATGCTATACACCGGGGTATGCCTTGTAAGTTATCTCATTTCAGGAATCCAGACAACTTATGAAAAACTCACTCACCAGGAAGAGAAATGGAATAATAGGTGGAATAAAAATGTCAGGAAGTAAAAGGTCCAAGGCAAGAAGAGCCTTCAGCGTAACAGTTGCATCAATATTGGGAGCAGGAATAATATATGCTGCAAACATCGGTGTCCCAAGCCTGATTATAAAAAATGTTAATCTTAAAAAAGCAATGGAATCCGTGACAATAGTTGCTGAAGCAGAGAGGAATAGTGAAGTTCCAGAGAGCACTGGAATATCCGAAATAAATGATGATTACCCAAATGACATAACAAAACTTTTCACAAAGCGTGAAAGGCTCATTGACATTTCATATGAAGTGAAAAATCTTGAGAATATCCTGATTGACAAGAGCGATAAAAGTCCTAATGAGTTCCAACCCGAAGAGATAAGGCTTCTTGCAAGATTCGTTCCAATAAAAAGCCTGATTGAAAAATATGCTCCTCTTTACAGGATTGACCCCATATGGTATTCAAGGATTCTGATTGCAGAATCAGCACTGAACCCAACAAGCTACAATGAAATTTCAAAAGATTATGGAATTGCCCAGCTAAAAAAAGAAAGGTATGAACTTGCAGAAAAAGAGCTTCTTGACTTGGACAGCAGGTATTTTTCAGGAAGGTCTTTTACCGATAACATTTACAATCCTGAGACAAACCTGATATTCGGGCTGGGGCTTGTGAGGATGAACATAGATGACAATGCTCTAAAAAACACAGATTATGATGTCCTTTCTGTAATGTACAATCTTGGATACAGCGGAATTGACAAAAACGGCAATTTCAATGAAGCGGCAAAAACCTATCTTTCCTACATCAACAAAAAGAAAACAATAACAAGCGAAATAATAAGCGCTTTTTCATATGCAAAAACCCCTGAAAAAATCACAGATGCCCGCGTTAAGGCAATACTCTCAATATATTCAAAGGGATACTCAACAGAGAAAGCATATGATGAGATTCTCTCATTTTATATGAAAGAGATAAAAAAGCCCTATGAGAATGAGCCCTGGTGGCTTGCTGTGACCCTTGATGAAGCAGGGGCATATGCTAACACTATGCAGAAAGCATACGGGCACAATGAAAAAACCAATCTTGATGAAATAGTCAAGCGCACAAAAGAAGCCCAGATTGACCCAAAAACAGAGCTTGGAAACTATCTCCTGGAAATTTATGAGAGAAACAAGGAATTTGCAGGGTGGAAAAATGCAAAGGGCTGAAGATTTGAAAATCGGTGTGCTCTCAAAGCAGTACATGGAAAACAATCTTGAAAGCATAATGCTTATTGAGCGGGATTATCCCGAAATCTGGCTCCCAGAAAACTTTTTAAGGGACTTTCCAAAGAAATGGGAGCTAAGCAGATATGCTGAACTTGAAGAGACGCCAGTGGGATTTGTAATCGCTTCTTTAAAGGAGGATTCAATATCTCTTCACAGGTTCATGGTTGACCCGGATTACAGGGACAAGCACATCGGGGGAATTCTTTACAGCAATTTTGAGGCAGGATGCAGAAAAGCGGATGGAGTAAAAAAAATAACCCTGAATGTGTTCTCAGACAACAGCGGCGCAATCAGATTTTATGAGCGCCTCGGATACAGGATATTTGATGAAAAATCATTAGCCATGCATTATGGAATGGAAAAAATCCTGAAATAAAGCGAGCCAGCGAGGCAGCGCGAAAATATGCGAATTTTCGAGCCTCTTGGCTCGTTCGCTATCGCTCACGAGCCAGCGAGGATTTGAACCCCGGTCATCCGGTCCGAAGCCGAACGCACTATCCAGGCTATGCTACTGGCCCATTATTAATGCAATATTAATGTAATCGGAAGTTGTATTAAAAGCTTTTCTAAATAGAAGTTGGATTAATTACCTGTTCTTTATATATTCAAGAATTTTGTAATGGAAAGGAATTCCGTTTTTGCTCTTGTCCTCATACATCCTGGAATCTGCATCGCAGAGCAGCTGTTCTATCTGCTTATTCCCACTTTCTGCTGTTGCAATTCCTAGAGATATGTGAAGCGGAATCGCATTATTTTCTAAGTTGTAATTCTCAAAGGATTTTCTAATATGTTCTGCCTTTTCCTCTGCAGTTGAAATTGTAGTTTCAGGAAGCAGTATTGAGAATTCATCCCCTCCTGTCCTTGCAACAATGTCGCTTGACCTGAAGCAATCTTTAAGGATGCCTGCTGCCTTAATTATGATATTGTCCCCTTCGCTATGCCCTAAATTGTCATTCACAATCTTAAGCCCGTCTAAATCAGCAGCCATCACGCTTATCGGATAGAACCTTCCTCTGCCCATCCTTTCCATTTCAGCATTAAAAAAACTCCTGTTATAGAGCCCAGTTAGAAAATCATGGGAACTGGAATAGATAAGCTCTTTTTCATCTTTCTTCTTTTCTGTTATGTCTGAAAATAAAATGGCAATTGAATCAGAATCGGGCTTGTATGCTGAGAATGAATACCACCTGTTAAGCTTTGCAATATATTCATCAAAATTTATGGCTTTTCCCATAAGTGCTGTTTCTCTGATTTTTTCCATCATTTCAGAATCAATTATTCCTTCAATTGATTCAGAAATTCTTTTTCCTATAATTTTCTCTTTATTAAGACCGCTCATGGATTCAAAGGATGAGTTAGCATCTTCTATCACTATTCCAGAAAACCTGTGATTTTTATTGTAGACTATCTTTCCGTAAACAAATCCCTGCGGCATATTCTGGATTATAAGACCATATTTTTCTTCATTTTCAGGAGAATGAGAGGGATTAGAGCCAGAACTATCATTCAACTTGCTTCCATTATTATTCATTATCCCTTCAAGTCCATCGTTTTTCATGTTAGTATTAATATAGAAAAGCAGAGAAGTTTATAAACCTTTCGTTTATTAACTACTAATTAGTGACAATAATCCTTTTGAGGTGGTAATTGATGCGATAAAGAGAATAAAGTGAAGACAAGATGAGACATAATCAAAAGAATTTAATGACAAAAAAGGAAAATATGCTTACTGAGGAACTTTCCTGGCAAGTGTAATCTCAATTGAAGAAACCCTGACCTGCTTTCCCTGCTCGTTCTTGAATTCCTCGCTGTCTATCTTTATCCCTGTGGTAACAGCCTGTTCATTCAGGAACCTCTTTACCGAAACCTCAGCAACATCAACAGCCCTGCTTATGAACTTTCCCCTCGCCTTTATTGTTATCTCTTCAGCGTTTTTTGTGGTGAACTGCATCACTACAGCTGTCACATAATTCATAAACGGCTTGTTGCCGATAAAAATTGAGTTGTCTGCTGCCATTTTGCACCCCCTACAAAAACTTCTGCATTCTTTCTTATCCCTGAAATCACTTATAAACGCATGATTTACTCTACCTTTCTCTTCATAACTCTTGCAATGTATCCTGCAATTACATTTCTCACTTTCTTTGAAGGCACATTAATTTTCCTGGCAATAATTCCCTTATTTTTTGAAAAGTCCGTGGTATAGCTGTTCCTGTCTTTCTCAAGAGCTTCTGTTGTTATTCTCTTTATCATTCTTATCTTAATTCTGCCCAATGTAATCCCTCCCTATTTTGGAACTTTAGAGCATTAACTCTATAAAACTGGCTTTATGAGGCAGATATTTAAATCTTTCTAATAGGGACTTTACGTCGGAAATAGCGCCTTTTTTTCCCTATCTTTATTCAACCTTTATTCCATATTTTATCAAGTTAAGCCCTGCATTCAGATTATCAACGCTCACTTTTGCAGTATCAATAATTGGTATATTGGATTCAAGAGAGGTAAAAGAGGCATAAAAATCACTTTTATCCATAGTGCCCATATTGCTTATGTCGTGCACAAAAGCAAATTAGTGAGTAAAACCTGAAAAATCATGAAAAAAACAGCTAAATTTTAGTTAAATAGATAAAGCATAATAGATAAAATTAAATAATCATTAGATAAACTATTATAGAATAATCTCAATACAATAATAGTTATTATTAATAATTATTAGATTAATATTTATTAAAAAGATATTTTCTAAAATATCTTTTGCATAACTCTTTTCTCTCCTCGTAAAAATTGATAGAAATTTTTAATAATTAATTAAATATTGATATCATTATTTGAGGGGAAAACACCTTCAAAAACAGAAAAATATATAAATAAGATAGTAATTATAATCACTACATAGTAACTAAATAATTAAAAACAATCTTCATAAAAAAATGTTTTGAGAGGGGGTTAATATGAATATGGCATCAATGGACAGGAAATTAAGGATTTCTTTCACAAGAACCAGGATTGACATTGACAACTTCAAGAGAAGCATGAGCGACTGGATACTTTTTCTGGACAGGAATGAGAGGGACCAGAAGGAAAAGATGAGAGAGCTTGAAAGCAGAATAAGGCAGCTTGAAGCCAGGAATTCAATGAAAAAGATACTTTACAGCGAGTAAAATATTAAAAATCATGATATAACCGTTGTTTTCTTTTTTTATTTGCTTCATTTTATTTTTTCTTTTCATTTGCCTTCTTTTTTCTTAAGGCAATTGGCAGGTTTGGCAGTAATTTTTTAGCCCTGTTCTTTGCCTGTTTTATCAATCAAGAACCTGGCTTTTCTGGGAAAAGACAGGGCTTCTTAATGCCAAAGCCCAAAAAAACGAAATATTTATATATATAAGTTCGTATAAGGTATATTATACGAATATAGTCGGAAAGGTAAGCAAGCACGCATTAATTTAAGGACTTGAAGCCATAAAATGGAAGAAACGGAAAAGGGAAGGATAAGAAGCGCTCTAGTTGAGCTTGAGGCAGAGCTTAAGCTGCGGGGCTTCAGCGAGAGGACAGTTTCAACATACCTTTTCCAGAACCTGCAGTTCCTGAATTCAGCAGGAAAGCTTCCTCATGAAATCAGCTCATCTGACATAAAAGGATACTTGGGAATGCTCATATCAAGAAAGAATTCCACGTCGACAGTTGCCCTTGCGAAGGCATCATTGAAGTTTTACTATGATTCTATTCTTAAAAAAGGGATAGTTGATTTTAAAACACCCAAAATCAGGAAAAAGCTGCCTGTTGTGCTCTCAAAAGACGAGGTTAAGGCATTAATAACCAGCGCAAAGAACGAGAAGAGCAGGCTCATAATAGAGCTTCTTTATTCATCAGGGCTGCGCGTCTCAGAGTGCACAAGCCTGAAAATCAAGGATATTGAGGAGAAAGAGAAGCTCGGCTGGGTGAGGAACGGAAAAGGGGGAAAAGACCGGCTTTTTATCCTCTCAGAGCGCCTTGTCTCTGAATTAAAGCATTATATCTACAAGAAGAAACCGAAGGAATACCTGTTTGAAGGCAAGAACGGCAGATTAACCTCAAGAGATATCCAGGGAATCATCAAAAGGAGCGCGAAGATTGCGCAAATCCCCAAAAAAGTCACTCCGCACACATTAAGGCACAGCTTCGCCACCCATCTCCTTGAGGCAGGTGTTGACATCAGAAAAATCCAGGAATTACTGGGGCATGCAAACCTACAGACCACCCAAATTTATACCAGTGTAAGCAATACTGAGCTTATGAAGGTTAAAAGCCCGTTGGATGACATGAAATTTTAAGAAAGTGCATTTCTCGTCGTAAAATTCAGGCAATTTTGCGGGATTTTCTGGCTATTTTCTGAAATTGCTCATTTAAAATGATTAAAAAGTGATGTTTTTTCTTATAATATTCTATTATTTCTTCATATTTATTTTATTGATATTTTTAATAAATAATTAAAACTTATTAGAAATATGATTATTAAATAAATTAATTTTAAATTAAAACTTTTAATAAATAATTTTATGATTTTTATTATTAAAATAAAGTAATTCAGTTATTTACTTAAAAGTAAATAAATTGAATTGTTATTATTTAGAAACTATTGAAAATAATCAAAAATCAGAAAAAGGTTCCTGCAGGGATAAGCTTATCTTTGGAAAAAAGAGAGAAAAAATGGGAAAAGAAGGCTAAAAGTGAGGGCCGGAACTTGACAGAAAGAGAAAAAGCATGAAAAAGTGGCTGGAAAGAGAAAAGAGCAGGAGTTTTTGACAAAAAAGGGGTTTGTGAAGGAATTTCAGAAAAAAAGGAAGAACAGAAGAAAAACTGCCTATAGCATGGAGAATAATAGAAAACCTTTTAGGCACTATATGAAAAAGTGAGTGTTTACTCTGGATGCATGAACGGGCCTTCTGTGCAGCTTCTCCTGCCTTTTTCATCAGCACAGCTTCCGCACAGCCCGATTCCGCATTTTGTGAGATAATCAGCAGATGAGTATATAAGCGACGGGCAGGAAAAGCCAAGCTCAATAGGAAGGACAGAATTTATCATTTCCCTTGGCCCGCAGTTGAAATAGTATCCAAATCCTGCTTTTGCCTTCTCGAATAATCGGAGAACATCTCCTTTTTCTCCCATGCTCCCGTCTTCTGTCGAGACAAAGATTTCGCACATGCTCTCGAGCTCCTTTATATACGGAATGTGAGAGGAATCCTTGGCTCCAATCATTGCAGCAATCCTTCCGTGCTTTACGCTGCCTGCATATTTTGCTATCATGGGAAGAGCTGCAATTCCAGAACCACCGCCCACGAGGAAGATGTCGCAGTCATAGTTTATTTCCGGCTTTCTGCCGTATGGGCCTCGTATATAAAGGGAATCGCCTTTTTTCATTGAGTTGAATGCCTTTGTGAAGCATCCCCTTTCCAGAACTCCGAGAGTTACTGGATTATTGTTTACGAGGGAAAACGGCTTTTCGCCGATTCCTGGAATCCATGCAAAAACAAACTGCCCTGCTCCTGCATCAGGAAGGATTAAGTCAGTTGAAATTGTCTTAAAATCAGGCGCGTGCATTAATTCCTCCTCAATCCTCGTCTTATGATAAGTTGTGTCAGGATAAATCAGGAGAGAAGATGCGTTGTTTTTTCCGCTTCTCAAATCATTTGCAAGCTCTGAGAAATATTTTTTCAGCATGCTGTTGTCAAGCCCTGAAAGAGCGCTTCCTATCCCGAATATGTCTGCGCCTGAATCATAATACTGCTCAACATCCCTCGCGCAGCTTATCCCGCCGATTCCAATAATTATGGGCTCTTCTCCGACAGCCTTTCTTATTTCAGAAACGCATCTCAATCCTATTGGAAGAATTCCAGCCCCTGAAAGTCCGCCGGATTTGTTTGATAGAACAGGATTTCTGTCAATTAAGTATTCACCCGGGCCCGCTGTGTTTATTGCAGAGATTCCATATGCACCTCCTTTCACAGCGAGGATTGCTGCTTCTGATAAATTATTGGTGTTTGGACCAAACTTTGCAAACACCGGCTTTTCAATATTCTGGCAAACCAGGCTTGTTATCTCATAGACAAGAAGGGGATTCTCTCCAATCTGGCTTCCATAATTAGCTACATTTGGACAGGAGAAGTTAAGCTCAAATCCATCCACAAAATCCTCAAGGATTTTTGCAACCTTGACAAATTCGCCTGCATCTTTGCCGAAGATTGATGCGAGCAGAAACTTATCTTCGGGAAAATTAATCTCTGAAAGCTCTTTTGCAAGCTCATCTGCACCTGGATTCGCGAGCCCAACTGCATTTATGAAGCATCCCCTGCTGTATTCATGGATTATCGGCTCCAAATAGCCCTGCCTAGGTTCAATTCCTGTGCTTTTTGCCGTTATAATCCCGATTTCAGGAATCTCATTTGCAATAACCTCAATGCTTGACGCTGATGTGGTGATGATTCCAGAGGGTATTGTAAATGGAAAAACTGATTTTTCGCCAATCTTTATCTTCTTAATCTCCATTTCAATCAAGCAAATTAAATTCCTTATTGCTTAAATATTTTATTAGAAAGGTTTATAATTAACAGATTGCAGATGAGGATGTGTGCAGGCAGCAGTGCTTCGCAAACTGCCTTTCAAGGAGCATGGAATTTTCAAGGGCAGAATTTGCCCTGACAGGGGATGCGCCCTGCAACAAGTGCACATGCTTCTGCAAAAACTAAAATGATAGATGCAATTATTGCTGCAGCGGGAAGCTCCGAGCGGTTCGGAGAGGATAAGCTTTTCCTGGGTATCCTAGGAAAGCCAGTTGTTTTCTACTCAATAGATTCCTTTGAAAATTCCTCTGTTAACAGAATAATAATCACATCGAGAAAAGACAAGATTCCTTATCTTCAGAGGGTCTCTTCATCCTGGAAAGACACATATAACTGGAAAAAAGAGATTATGCTCTGCGAGGGCGGAGGCACAAGGGCTGAATCAGTGTTCAATGCGCTCAAGATGAGCTCAGGCAATATTGTTTCAATTCACGACGGGGCAAGACCTCTTGTAACTCCTGAGCTGATTAATCATTCAATTGATGACTGCATAAAATACGGCTCATCTGTTGTTGTGAAAAAGCCTAATGACGCAGTTAAAATGAGAGTCAGGGGGAATATTGAAAACATTGACAGAAATTCAGTGTATCTTGCTGAAACACCCCAGACATTTCCAAGGGATAAGCTTATCCATGCTTATGAGCGGTTTTTTTCCGAGAATCCGAATGCATCTCCGGCTGATGACTGTGAAGTGTTCTCTAAGTATTACCCTGTGCATTTCACAGAGAACTCTCAGATAAATTTAAAGCTCACAATTCCTTCTGATCTTGACGGCATATTAAAATTGATAGAGAAATATGATGCAAGGATATGATAAGGAAATAAAAATAATTCATGATGGCTTTATTAGAAACCTTTATAAAGAAATTCATTTTCCACAATTCTCAGTTGTCAAAGTAAAATCCGTCAACAAAACCTAAAGATTACTGAGAGAATATTGAAAGAAGGTGGTTTTAAATGGAGATTAAAGTTCTGGAAGAAAGCGAAAAGAAGATGAGGTTTGAGCTTATAGGCGAGGGGCACACCCTCTGCAATGCGCTTCGTGAAGAGCTCTGGAATGACGAGCATGTTAAGATAGCCGCTTACAAGATAAAGCACCCTCTCATAGGAATCCCGGAATTCATAATTGAGACAGATGGAAAAGAAGAGCCGGCAAAAGCCCTCATTGCTGCAGGAAAAAGGCTGAAGAAGCTCAACACCGGCTTTGATGAAGAAGTTAAAAAAATAAAGTAGTTCCAAAAATGCCCAGTTCAGAAGAAAGGAAAAAACTGCTGAAGCTTGCAAGAGAATCAATTGAGAGCTGTTTTTCTGATTCAAAAGTAAATATAAACCCTGAAATAAAGAAAAAATTCTCAAGTGAGCAGGGCGTATTTGTAACATTAAAGAAGCACGGAGAGCTCCGCGGCTGCATAGGGTTTCCTGAACCGGTGTTTCCGCTTTATGATGCGATAATGAAGGCTGCAGAGGCTGCTGCATTTGAGGATCCGAGGTTTATCCAGGTTTCAAAGGAAGAGATGAAGGATATAATAATTGAAATCTCAATTCTTTCCATCCCTGCACTTATTGAAGTTAATAATCCCAATGACTACTTTAAGGAGATTGAGGTTGGAAGAGACGGGCTGATTGTAAAATACCGGGGCTTTTCAGGGCTTCTTCTTCCCCAGGTTGCTCCTGAGCAGCGCTGGAATGTTGTCCAGTTTCTTGAGGGAACATGTGAAAAGGCAGGACTTCCAAAAAATTCCTGGAGGAACCCAAGGTGCGAGATTTACAGGTTCCAGGGGGAAGTTTTTTCTGAGTGAAAATCAGAGGGTTTCATGAATTCTAAATATGCCGGAAGATTCAGAAAACTTTATAAATTCAAGGCATTATAGTTACTAAAAAGGGGTGAAACAATAGATGTTAGTTTCACCTGAGGCTGATTCTTGGGTGGGATTTTTTGCATAGGCGGATTTCAAGGGGAGTATAAAAATGCCAGATGAGCCTGAAATTGATGAAAAAAGCCAGATAATGCAGATGTTTGAATTAAGGGGCATAACAGGAGAAACTCTTGACGAGCAGATAGAAAAATACGGGCACATAGAGCTTATAGCAAGAATAACAAGGGGCAATAAGGAAGCTGCTGACAAGAAACTATTTGAGAAATCTGAGCTTATTGCAAGAAATTTTGGGAAGCCTGAAACAGCTAATCTTTCTGATTACCAAAGCGAGCTTGAAAAAAAGGTTTACGACACCGGAATAAAAGAGCTTTCATTTGACGGATACCTTGATATAGATGGCATGGCAAGAAGCCTTTATGTTTTTGAGACAGACAAGATTAAGATAGGGCTTTTCCTTACCAAGTTTGAAAACGGAACTGAAATGAGCTATGTTGAGATAAGCAAGAAGACCTGCAATTTCGGAAAGGTTGTCTGCGCGATAAGCAGGAGCGTTGAATCCAATTACCAAAAGAACAGGAAGATAAAAATCACCTTGGACAATAAGGAAGTGCTTGAATACCATCCTGGAGAATGGGAAAGCGAGATTGAAAAGATTTACTGCAGCTTGAAGAATTAAAAACAAGATTATCAGAGAGTTTTGAAAGGTGAAAAAAATGATTAAATTAATTATTCATGCATTGGGGGTGCAAAATGACAACCGGAAATGATATTTTAGACAAAATAGGGATAGATGACGGCTGCCTTGAAAGAGTTCTTAGATATGAAGGCGCATCAGGCATAAATGTAGAAAGACTGAATATGACAACATTAGACAAAACTCTTCAGAAAGAGGCTAACTACTTGTCAATACTCTTCGGAAAATACAGTAACGTGTCTATACCCCGTAGTGAACTTGACTTTGGTGCAATGGAGATTGTTGGAAAAAGAGATATGCAGGACAAACGCTACGAGTTCGGAAGCAGGGGATTATCAATTGAAAACATATTTATTGAACATTTAGAGCCTGGAACTTTTGCTCAGCACTTAAGAATAGAAATTCACCCTTTATTTAAAGCATCAGGAGAATATAACCTTAATCAAATTGTAAGCGTATCCTATGAAAAAGGAGATGAGCCTGTAAAAGTAGTGCTTGAAGGACAAATTAAAGATAAAGAGTATCCTCTTAACCAAAAGGAAGACGAAAAGAACCTGGGCGCTATTGTTAAGGCAGTTCATGCTGCCTATAAACGCGCAGTAGACAGCCAAAAACGCCCGAAGGAAATCATCTTTCCCCGTGGCATGAAGTGGTAGTAAAAAAAATGCCTGACTTAACTGGACTAGGGATAACGAAAGCAAACCTTGAGAGGATTCTTCTTCTTGAGGGAAGCAGCAAAGCTGTTTTTGAAAGGAAAATCTCGATAGAAACTGCGGAATTTCAGAGAAAGGCAAATTATCTTTCAATTACCTGCGGAAAGTACAAAGAAGGAAATGTTTCTGAGCTTCACATAAACAAGGTAATCTGCGACTGGTTCAAGGAGTGCTCAGGAGAAACTTACAAGGAATATTTGTTCAAGTCAAGAGGGCTTTCAGTGGAAAATCATTTTTTCTCATGCGAAGACAATTCATTTTTCATCCAGAATCTATACATTGACTGCACATCATTTTTCCAGCAGGAAAACGACTATTCAACTGTGCAGACAATAAGAGTGGATGATAAGAATGACATTCCTATTGTTGAAATAACCGGGGCAATGTGCCCTAAACGAGGAATAGTAAACCTGGAATGCAAGGGTGACCTTCCAGCAATCTCGCAAAAGATTTCAGCAGCCTATGAAAGGGCAGCAAAAAAGCAGGAGTTTCCCTATGATTCAAATTTCATTGGGCATCTCTTAGATAGATTCAAAAGCGGGAGATGTTGAAAATCTCGCAGAAAATCGCAAGGGAACAAGCTTTACGATGAAATTTGGAGGCAAGCAAAATGAAAGATAATGAGGTTAAAATTTACTTAATAGGTCCTTTCGGCGATTTCAGGGATAAAATCATAAGTGAGCTTCCGGAATATTCTTTTGCAGACCCAAGAAGGAATAATCAGGCAAATGTTGCTGAGATGGCTTCATCTGACATGAATGATGCAGAGGGGTGCCCAATCTCGCTTGTTGTTTTTCAGAAATCAAGAGGGGTAATGAGCTATTCTGAGCTCGGCGGCTCAGCTGCGCATAATAATCATATAATAGTTGTTGATGAGAACGAAAAATTTGATCCTCTCCTGAAAGGGATTGCCTCTGAGTATTTCACAAAATTGGATGATGCAATTGATTTTCTTAAGTCAAAGCCAACTATTGAAATAAAAAGGATTGGCTCTGTTCCGAGCAAATATCCTGAGGGCTCTGACGGGATAATTCCCCTTCAGAATATCTATATCTGCGGAACACTTAATGAAAAGCTTCTCGAGATTGATGAGGAAGCTGAGAGACTTGGCAGCGATAAGAGATTCTTTTTCGCAGACCCTGAAAGAACGCTATCTGATTTTCACAACATTATGAAATATGACCTTGTTGTTGCGCGCTTCCCTGCAGACGTTGACTGGGACAGGAATGCATGCTTTATGATGGGCGCTGCCTATGCGCATGACATCTCAATTTTCATGATAGACGAGCATGAGATGAAATACCCTGCTCTTCAGGGCTTGGCAAGAAGATACGGCACATTAGACAACCTTCTCGCATATGTTACAGAAGTAAATGACCTTAACATAGCTAGCGAAGCAAGGAACATGTATAATTTCTTTGCAAGAGAAAGAGAAAAGAAGAATAAGGAAAAGCAATAATGAAAATTCAGCGCTTTTTTTCCTTTTCCATTTTCCAGCATCCTGCCT
>JAPLZQ010000008.1 GCA_026394965.1 Candidatus Woesearchaeota archaeon | reverse complement strand
GCTTATTTTGACATGCTCACAAGGGAAATTGACATGACATTTGACCAGTCCTCATCTCATTTTGTTGTTTACAAAAAAGACGGGATGATTCCGATTTCAACAATACGGGTTGTTCCCAAGGAAAAGATAAGGCTTCCTGTTGAGTTTGGAATCCTTCCTGACAGCTCTTTTTATGAGGTCAAAGACAAAGACAGCTCAGAGATAAGCCACACTGCAAACCTGACAACTGACAAGGCAAAAGAAAAAGGAGTTTCTTTCAGGACTTTTGCGGAATCATTGAAAATGATTTTTTCAGCTGCTATAAGATATAACATTTCAAATAAAATCGGGAGCGTGGTTCTTACATATGATGAGAATGATATCAAGCTTGAGAACCTTTATCTAAAGCTCGGTTTTAAAATGTCAGATGCAAGCGTAGGATATCCCGGCTATCCTAAGAGATATACTGTAATGTCAATGAACATAGCGGAATCATTTGAAAATGCAATCAAAAGCGACAACAAAACCCAGGCAGCAATAATAAGTGGGATTATGAATGACCCGCTTAAGACATTCATGCTTGTCCACGATGCAATGTTTGCTGCTGTTCCTTCTTACAAGAAAATGTATGAGGAGATTGTCTCAGAAATTGAGAATCGGGACAGCGGGCTTGAGAGAAAGCTTGTTGTGGATATGCCTGTGATGACAGGAAACCTCTCAAAGATGCTTGCAGAAAAGTATGATATTACTGGTGTTGAGCTCTCAAAGGACGCTCTTATTCTTGCAGAGGATAAGGCAAAGGAAGCTAATCCTGATGTTAAATACTTAAAGATTGAGGCAAATGTAGTTGAAGGAGTTCCAATAGAAAGCGGTTCTGCTGATTATGTCACCTGTGTTAATCTTCTTTATGCATTGAAAGAGCCGGAAAAGGCGCTCTCTGAGATTTACAGGATTCTCAAGCCAGGCGGCTATGCTGTGATAACAAACTTCAACGAGAATGTTCTTCTTCCTGAAGACGAGTTCATGAAAAGAATAAACGAAAATTTCAGCCCTGAAGAATCAAAGGATGTCAAATTCTGGAAGGACTCCAATGATATTGTGAATATATCTTCAGATATAATAAGAGAAAGCTATTTTTCAAAAGAAGCCCTTTGTTCAAAGATAAAGGAAGCTGGATTTGAAGTTGAAACTATACGGGAAACTTTTCTCGGGAACAGCTATCTCGCTGTTGCAAGAAAGAATTAAATCATTATTTTTCTGGCCTTGTTTCAAAGTAGCAGAACTGGGATTTGCCCTGCATTACACACTGAGTCTCTAAAGTAGAAAGATTTCTTCCATAGAAAGCCTCAAGGATTCCGTTTACAAGCCCAGTCATAAAGCAGTCCTTTGGGTTCTTCTGCAATCCGAATATCTTGGAGTAATGAAGAGCAAAATTGTGCTGGGAAAGCTTTACCTGCGATAAGTTGCCTTTCTCATCTGCTCTCATCAATTCGAGATGCCCAAACCCGAAAGACTGCCATTCTGAAAAAATTTTGTTAAGCTCGCCTGCTGAATTTGGCTTTTCTTTCAGTATTTCCTTTGCAAACAGTTCTCCTGCCTCATAAAGTATTTTTTCAGATTCCTTTCCAAAAAGCTCTTTGAATGTTTCTATGAAAATGACGCAGGTGTCCATTGGCATGCTCATCCCATCAACATTCAGCAGGTAGAATTTGCCGCTTTCATCAAATCTCACTTTCTTTGTTTTGAAAAAGTTTGAGGCAATCGCCCCGTAATTCATGCTTGACTTTGCGAGAGTGTTAATCTGGAGCTTCTTAAGTAGCCCTTTGTAATTTACATCGTCATTTGGGAACTGCGATTTAATGGAAGGGTCCTTGAGGTTCCATTTTTCCTTTCCCTTTATCTCAAATACGCAGTGAGAATCCCCTTTTGAGATGCATTTTGTCTCAATTCCAACAAGTTCTTCCCCTAAAGCTGCTTCTGTTGCGCCTGTCACAAGCCCTCTGAGATAGTGGTCTGAGAACTCTCCGCTTTTTCCGTAAGAGAGCATGTAATTCTGCATGTATGGGTTTGCTACAGATTCTATGATGACTTCCTTTTTCTTTTCATCTGCTGAAAACTTTACTGTTCCAACTCCTATCATTGCGGTCTGCTGCCCGAAAAGCTCATACATTCCTGAAACGCTCTTAATCCCATATTTCCTCATAAATAGCATTGTTCCATTGTATCCCTGAAGCTTTCCTATGTAGTAAAGGGCGTCGCTTGCCTTTTTCCCGAATTTCTCCTCAAAAAAATGCTGTATAAATGCAGTAACCTTGTAAGGGAAAAACATCATCCCTACATTCCATATCCTGAATTCCCCGTCAGAAAATGTGAGGGCATTCAAGCCGATTAATTTTGTTATTAAATTAAGATTTATTGCCATTACTCCCTCTTTTTAAAAGAAAATTAATTTAAAAAATATTTATTTCTCTTCCAGGCTGTGTATTATTATCCCGCTCTTTGCAATTTCAACTGGGTGGATGTCCTCATCGTTTCTTGTCTGCCTCATTTTTCTTACGATAAGGCTCCTTGAGTATGAACCGCCCAGCCCTTCAAATGTTATGTGGATAAGGCCGTCTGTAAGGAACTCTGCGAGAGCGTTCTCAGGGAAAGCCCCTGATTCAGTTGCCTCAGATACAAGCAGTTTAGTTGTGCTCTGCAAATCCTTCAGGTTGTCTATGAAAGTGTAGATGAACCTCTTCACAATCATTTCCCCAATTATCGGCGGCGAGAAGAACACATCCTCTTTCAGCACATCCTTTACAGTGAGCTCCTGGTGGGTTGCGTATATCGGCGCGTTTATCGCAAGAGTTGAGATTGAGTCAATCACAAGCCTTTTTATTCCATCTTTTCGGCAGAGCTTTATGATTTCTCCTGCTGTCTCAGCAGTTATGTCTGAAACCGGAATTGCTAAGATTTGAATCTTTTTTGCCCTCTCAAGCTTCCCAAAGTCCCATCCAAACTGCTTTGCCTGTGCCTTGATTTCTTCTGCCCTTTCCTCAAACGATACATAGAGCCCTTTCTCATTAAACTTGGTTGCTCCGTTATATAGGAATTCCAATGCGAAGATTGTCTTTCCTGTTCCGGGATTTCCTGTGAACAGAACTGACGAGCCTTCCACTAGTCCGCCTTCGACAAGTTCATCAAATCCCTTTATTCCTGTTTTGCACTTCATAATATCACCTTTTTTTGAATTTCATCTGGTTTTGATTGTGAATTCGCAGTATGCGCTTCCTTTTAGGACGCATGCCTTCTCCTCGCAGTCGCAGTCTGAATCAAAGATTGAGGAGAATATTCCTGCAAGAATGCCTGCTGCGAGCATGCATGGAGTTTTCTTTTTTTCAAGCGCATTGACTAGCGCAACTGCATTGTCGTGAATTCTTACTATTGAGCGCTTCTTAATCATGTCAAGGTCTTCAACCTCAATGCTCCCTATCCCAATTGTATCAAAGAAGTTTTTCAGCATCACTATCATTTCTGCCTTGCTGTTTCCTACTTTCCTTGTGAACCTATCTATCTCCTCTTTCATGCTCTCTTTTGCTATTGAATAAACCTTTTCAGGCGCCATCTCCTGAATTCTTGCAAGCATTAATGAGGGAAGCATCAATTCGCGCTCTTCCAGAACCTCAACCCTTCCGCCCTCTATCATGAACTCTCCGGAAAAGAGGAGCTTTTTTATGAATGCCGAAAGCATGGGTAAAACACAAAAGGTTGTTTTTTAAATAACTTTCGGAATATGGAAAAATCATAATTAAGAAATCATATCTTTCCTATTTCAGAGATTGAAACTGCTGTCTCTTTCCCTGTTTCCATGTTCTTTATCCTTAGTTTCCCGCTTTTTATTTCGTCTTCGCCTATCACAATCAGGTTTTTTGCCCCTATTGAATCAGCGTATTTCATCTGCTTGGAAAAGTTCCTTCCCATGAGGTCTGTCTCGCAGGAATACTTTTTCCTCAGAATCTGCGCAATCTCAACTGCCTTTGGATTAAGCGATTCTGATGTTGAGGCAACAAAGAAATCCAGATTCTTAGAAAGTTTTGGAATCATGTTCTTCTTCTCAAGGAACAGTCCAAGAACTACATCTCCCATTGCATACCCAACGCCTGGGCACTTTTCGCCGCCAAAGAGCGAGACAAGGTTGTCATAGCGCCCGCCGCCTGCAATTGCCCTGAACTCCTTTTCGCAGTCAAACACCTCAAAGACATTTGCAGTGTAGTAGTCAAGCCCTCTCATAAGGCTCAAGTCAACCCTGCAGTATTTCAGGAATCCGAATGCTGAAAGGTATGAGAGCATCTGCTTTAATTCAGACATGCCCTGCTTCCCTTCAGAATCAAGAGATTTCTCATCAATCTTCTCAAAATAATCTGGAGAATCAAGGATTTTCATGAGCAGAGAAAGCTGTTTAGTTGAGAGCCCTGATTCAGAGAGCATTGCTGAAAACTCTTTCTCCGGCATCTTGTCTCTCTTGTCAATAAGCCTGCATAACATCTTGATTTTTTCATCTGGAATTCCAATAGAAGAGAGCAGGGATTTCATGAGTTTCCTGTTGTTTATCCTTACATAGAAGTCTTTTTCAGAGAGCCCGAACTTCAGCATGATTTCAACTGCTGTTGCAGCAACCTCTGAATCAGCTGATATCTCTTCTGTTCCAAGCACATCCAGGTTAATCTGCCAGAACTCCCTCAACCTTCCTGACTGGGGCTTTTCATAGCGCCAGAACCTCTGGATTGAATACCATTTTATCGGCTTTGGAAGCTCTTTTTGCTTCTGCGAAACCATCCTTGCAACAGTTGGTGTCATCTCAGGCCTTACTGCAAGCTTTCTTTCTGACTGGTCAGTAAGAGTGTACATCTGCCTGCCTATCTCTTCGCCTGACTTCTCCTGCCAGAGCTCAATCGGCTCAATCAGAGGGCCGTCTACTTCCTCGTAGCCGTACCTCTCAGCAACTTCCTTCCATACTCCGAAAATGAAGTTCTGGATTCGCTTTTCCTCAGGGTAAAAATCCCTTGTGCCCCTTACTTTCTCGATTTTCATGATATATGCCGATAAAATATGCCGGTTTAAAAATTTTTGCTAAGAAAGATGCAAATAAGAAAATCATAAAAAAGATTTCATTGGAACAGCTGCTTCAGCATTGAGTCAAGCTCGCGCTCCTCATCATTAAGCGTCTTGACATATGGCCACAGCGCAAGTATAAGGATGCATAATCCCATAATAACCATCATGTTGAGCATCTGCTGTGTCAGGAGATTGTTGACAAACCCGATTACAGCAGCCATTATGAAAACGAAATACATGAGAATTCCCATCCCAAGTATCATTGTAGCCCTGCTTCTCCTGAGTTTTGAAAGCTCAATTCCAATTACTATTGCTTCTTTTTCAGCGTCTGAAACCCTTCTCATTGGAAGCATCTTGATATTCTGCATCTTAATGATTTGCTTCATTTTAACCTCATCTGTAGCTATTTTCCTTTGATAATACGATTATCCCCTTTTCAGTTATCTTGAAGGGAATTACCCCCTTTGCATGGTCAGTCCTTCTCATTTTCATTATTCTAAAAGCCCTGTCCCCTTCCCCGCCAAGCCCGCTGTAGTAAAATACAATCACGCTGTCAGACACAAACTCCTCAACTCCGAACCTTGAGAGCGAGTTGGATGGGCTTCCAAGGGCTGTGTCCCCGACTATCTCTGAAGTGAGAATTGTTGTGCAGTTAAGCCTTTTCAGCTGGGATGCAAAAGTATAGAGCTGTTTTCTGACTTCATACTCGTCCTCAAGAGCCATCCCGAAGACGCTTGTTGAGTCAATCACAACCCTCTTTGCATTCTTGTCTGTGATTTGGGAAATCAGCTGGCTCTGGAAATCAGAAATGTTATAAGGGTAAACATAAATGAAGCTTACCCTTTCTTCTTTTTCAAGCTTGTCAAAGTCCCAGCCCATTGCCTTTGCGTCATCCTTAAGGTCAGAAAGGTCCTCTTCCATTGAGATGAATAGCCCGCTTTCCCCTTTCATTGCCCCGTTGTAGAGGAACTGCATTGCAAACAGGGTCTTCCCTGTTCCAGTTCCCCCTGAGAGCAGATTTACTGAATTAGGCAGGAATCCCCCTCCAATCATAGAATCAAAGCCAGGTATGCCTGTTGCAACCCTCGCTGAACCAGAAACGCCAGTGCCCTTTCTTGAATCTGCCATCTATCCACCCCTTTTTTTTCTAAACCCATTTATTGCAAGAGTTATATTTAAATCTTTTCCAATAATAACAGGAAAAATCAGTCCCTGATGCGCCCAACTATCTCCCCTGAAAGCGAGAATTTTCCTGCACCTGTTATTTTAACATCAATGAACTGCCCGAAAGCGTCCCCGATTTTCCTTCCAAAGTAGTTCCTGTATTTTTCCGCCTTCACTGAAACAGGCTTGTAGAATTCAGTCCTTCCGATGAAATTTCCGTTTCCCAAATCATCATCAATGAGGACAGAGCTCTGGGTTCCAATCTCAGCCCTATTTTTTTCAACTGCAATCTTTGAGAACTCAATTGTCAGGATTTTTGAGCGCTCCTTTGTCTCGTTTCCGTTTATCTGCCCTTTCATCTGAAGCGCTTCTGTGCCTTTCATAGCCCAGAATCTTGAGATGTTCAGGAAATCAGGTTGTATTTCCTTCACAAGATTGACTGATTCCATGAACTGCTCCCTTGCCTCACCTGGAAATCCGCATATTATGTCTGTGCTCAGGGTTATTTTGGGAATTTTCTTCCTGAATTCAGAAATAATCTCCCTGAAATCATCTGAGGTATACTTCCTTCTCATTCTCTTAAGCACTTCATCGCTCCCTGACTGCACAGGTATATGTATGAACTTGAAAACCTTGTCTGAGCGGAATTTGGGAATTAAATCATCAAGCACAGGCATTATGCTGTCTGGATTCATCATCCCTATTCTTGTCCAGAATTTTCCGGGAATACTGTCAATTCCCTTCATAAGCTCAGGAAGGGCGCTCTTTTTCTGTTTGTCAAGCATGTAGGTTGAGTTGTCCTGCGAGGTTATCCAAACCTCCCTGCATCCTGATTTCACGCTTGCTTTAATCTCCTTAAGGACGCTTTCCATGGGATATGAGAAGAGCTTTCCCTTTGCAATCTTTACAATGCAGTATGCGCAGTTTCCAATGCATCCCTCGCAAATCGGGATAATTGCAATTGCCGGGTTTTTTCTCTCCCGGGGAAGGGAGAGCTTAATTTCATTTGCGTATCCGGTAATTTCAGCGCTCTTTCCTTTAATGATTTTTTTAACAAGGGATGTTATCTCTCTTATATGGTGGCTTCCGAGAAAAGATGCATTTGGGGAAACTGCAAGCGCCTCTTCCTTCTCAACATCGGCAAGGCATCCTGCCACAATAATCTTTTTTTCTGGAAATGTTTCGGAGAGGAGCTTTATTCTTCTGAGCATTGCGTGCTCAGTCGGCGCCTTAACTATGCAGGTGTTTATGATGATTATCTGCGCGTTCTTTGGGTTCTCAACATTTATGAGCCCTGCCTTTTCAAGCAGCCCTGCAATAATCTCCCCGCTCGCGGTGTTTGCAGAGCATCCGTAATTCTCAATGTAAAACTCCATTGCATCTGGAATCTTCCCCTTATTTAAAAAGTTTTAGAATAAAACTGAAAAGAAACTTTACTCAACGCTTTTTGCGACTTCCCTGCCGCATTTCTCGCATCTCAGAATCAGGTATCTCGTGTCAGATACATTTTCTTCTCTAACCTTCACAAGCTTTCCGCCGCACATCTGGCATTTGCTTTTGTCAGCCATATGCAATAATACTCTTCCTTTCTTTATAAATTTTTTCCATTAAAAGAGTGAATAAAAATCATTGCAGAGTAGAAAATCAGAAAGGATAATATAGCAAGATGAAAAAAACAATTTTTCAGGAAAAGGGAAAGTTTTATATTGATGGCCGGCTTTTCTTTCGCTGAAATAAGCGCATCAGTAGAGAAGTTCAAGCGGAAAAAAGGGTGATTGCTTATGGATGTTGCCGGAAATGCAGAGGACAGCGGGAGCATGCAGCTTGGGGGTAATATTGAGCTTATAGGTTTCTCAGATATAGACAAGGCGCAGCTCGTTGTAGTGAAGAAGATGGTTGGCAATTATGCCAAGAAGTTTTCTGAGATGGTAAAGAATTTTGAGAAGCTCAGCATTGCAATGAAGGAGATTCACAATGTTGAGAAGCCAGGGAGCTATGAGATTAATGCAAAGATTATGGCTGAGGGAAGGCCGATTAACTCAAGTGTTACAGACAGGAATCTCTTCTTCGGGATTGACAAGGCGCTTAAGGTTGTTGAAGAAATGATTAAGAAATAGGCATTGGATTTTTTCGTTTTTATTTTTTTATAATTATCTTTAAGAGGCATATTCTTTCTCACAAGAATTAAATATTTTAAAATAAAAAAATAAAAAGGTTTTTTGCATTTATGCAATATTACCACTCGTCTTCATCGCCGCCAGACTCTTCATCCTTGTCTTCATCCTCAAATGTGTCATCGTCGTCTTCTCCATAGAATTTCTCATTTCTCATTTCGTCTGCACCTCCCCGCAGGACTAATGCGGATTTGATAACAGCATTGCCTCTGAACTTATCTGCAAGATTATGGCTTTTTAGGCCCCAAGAAAGATTTGTGAGTTTCAATTTTAGAGAGCTTTTGTTTTTATTTGAATTGATAAATTAATTCTGATAAACTGATTTTTGCAAACCTTAATTCGAAGCCCTATAGCAGGATTTATTCTCGGTATCTCCCGCTGTTCCCTGCCTAAATTCTAATCCATATTTAAATTTATCCTTTGATTTTTGGCAGGGCAAAGGGAGTTTTTATCCCATGCTTAATTCTGGAATTGCCGAAAGAAAGATTTATAAAGATGCAGGGCAGGAAAATCAAAGGGGTGGTCAAATGGAAGCAGAGAAGTCCATAGTGAACCTCTGGCTCAACAGCAAGGGTTTTTTCATAATAAATGACATAAACGCCGGAAAGAGCGTAATTGACATTCTCGCAATAAAGTTCTCAGATGGAAAATCAGATAAGGTAAGGCATGTTGAGGTCAGCTGCTCGCTGAAGGGCGAGCTTCCCGCAAGCGAATACCAGAGAATCTTTGAGAGCGCTGAAGTGAAGAAAAAGATTTCCAAGGTGCTTCTGGAGTATGTCGGAGGCAGTGTTGAATATGAAAATGTGCTTGTGACAAATGCGAAAATCCCGAGGGAAGCCCTGCACGACATCACAATAATTCCCTTCAGCAAGGTTCTTTCAGAGGTGATTTCAAGCGTTGACAGCCAGAATTACAGGAACACTGTCACAAGGAGCATTCAGCTCTTCAAGTATATTTTCCTTAAACCCGAAATGATAAAGAACATCGGCGGGAAGCGCTTTGAGAAAGCGCTGAAAAGCATAGCGATAAGCGGGATTGACAATTCAGAGGTTGTCAAGATTGCTGCAGGCGACGAAATGCTGTCTGAAAAGGTTCTCAGAAAATCAGTCCTTAGAAAAGAGCCGAAAAAAATGGCGCTTCTCATGAAAAAGATGTTCTACGGCAATGCAAGAAAGGAGCTTGTGGATGAAATAATAACACCTGAAAAGAGGGCTAAAGCAGCTGAAAAGCCGATAAAGGATAAGTCCCTTAAGCTTTTCTACAAGTAAGCATTAAGTGAGCATTTTTTTATTTATGCTAAAAAACGGCACACCGTTTTTGGCATCCTAAAAATTCGCGCTCAGTGGATTTTTATGATTTTCGGGAAATTTCATTATCCTTCCGGAAAAATCCTTCTGCATAAGGAGCACTACCCTGCTGTTCTCCTTCTCATCAATTATTTTGTATCCTGAATGCCTGGCAATCTCCTTTGAGAATTCCAAAATCTCGGAATGCCGGGGCATGTTCTCAATCTTGAGGCGCTGCCGAGAGTAGCCTACATACATGTATGCCTTTGCCTCGACAAAAAGCGGATTTGCAGTTTTTATCAGTTCAGCGTATTTTTCCGGCGAGTGCATGTTAAGCCCCTTTACTAAAGTCATCCTTATAACCGTCCTCGTTTTACCGCGCAGTTCAGCCATTATTTTAAGGGATTGTGATAATCTGCTCCAGGCGTCCCTAAAAACAGGTGCAGCTGTTTTTTTGTATGTTTCCTCGTCAGGTGCGATAAGCGAGATGTATAATTGGGTGGGAAGATTTTTCAGGCTCTTTATTTTTTCAGGGAACTGCCCGTTTGTCACAAGGAATGTTGTCTTGCCCTTTTTGTGGAGGAGCCCTATTAACTCGTCAAGCTTCGGGTAGGATGTGGGCTCTCCTGCAAGGGAGATTGCAAAGTGCATCGGCTCCATTGACTCCCTTACCTTCTTCTGGTTTGCCTTTGCGTTTCCTGGAAAGCCTGAAAGCAGCTTTCTCTGCCCTTCAATGCATCCCTTTATTATTTCCTCTGGCTCATCCTCCGCTTTTTCCATCATTGCGCCTGATGTAAGCTCAACTGCCCGCCAGCAGAAAAGGCAGCTGTTCGGGCAGTAATCCAGCGCAGGAGTCATCTGGCAGCAGAGATGGCTTCTTATGCCGTAGAACTTCTGCTTGTAGCAGAAATCCTCATCCCTGAGGGACTTCTTTGTCCATGTGCATATTTTCACAGCGGAATTATTCCCGACAATCCCGTAATTCTGCTTTTCAAGCATCTTTTTGAGCTCCTGCTTAACCATAATTGCTGGAATCCCTGCACAATATAAAAATCTTTTCAGCCAACTGATAAAAAGAGGCATAAAAAAATATTGGAAAAAAAATCAGAGAATGATGCGATAAATTAGTTCAGAAAGATTTGTATTCCTGCTCAACAAGGCCTCTTATCTCTTCAATCTCTTTTGAGCCTGCAATCCTGACTTTAAGGCTCTTTGAGCAACTTTTGAGGAAGCTCAGGATATGGATTTTTGCCTGGATAAGGGAAAGATTGTATTTTTTCTGGAGTTCAAGGTATCTCTTCACACACAGAATCTTCTCTTTTTTCTCATCAATGATAAGCTCCTCTCCTGTCTTGAGGTAGTGCCTTATCTCCCTGAACAGGTAGGGCTTGGAGCAGGCAGCGCGCCCAATCATTATTGCATCGCATCCTGTTTCAGAAAACATCTTCTCTGCGTCTTTCGGATTCTTAATGTCGCCGTTTCCAACAACGGGGATTGAGACAGAATCCTTTATCTCTCTCATTGATTTCAGGTCAATCTCTCCTGAATAAACCTGGTTCTTAGTCCTTCCGTGCACTATTATGAAGTCAAGGTATTTCTCAGCAAGCCTTGCTATCCTGAGGTGTGGTTTTTCTTTCATGTGCTCAAGGTTTATCCCGAGGCGCATCTTAACGCAGGTTGGAAGATTTGAAGTGTCATGCATTGCAGAGAAAAGCTCCTCAATTATCTCCATCTTGTCAAGGAGAAATGCCCCTGATTTCTTGAGCTTCGGGCAGCCGAGATTAAGGCATATGCTTGATATGTTGCTGAACTGCCCTCCTGCGCTCTTTATTTTTTCAATTGCCTTTTTCAGCATCTCAGGGCTCGGTGTTATAATCTGCAGCCCGGTTGGGACACTTTGGTCAAAGAAGTCAAGCTCCCTGTAATGGGTTATGTCCCTCCCGAAAATCTCGTGCGCGCTCACCATCTCTGAAAAGGTGTAGTCTGCGCCGTAGGAAAATGAGATTGTCCTCAGCCCAATGTCTGAATAATTAGCCATGGGCGCAAGGAACAATCCCTGCCTGAAAAGATTTTTTGGAAGCATTAAATGGGTAATTTCGCCTATCTTCTTATGCTTTTTGCTTCAGGCTGCTTTTAAGGGATTTCAGGACTTTCTTTTCCGTTTTCAGCTCTTCATTGGCTTTAAGTATTTTTGAGAAAGCATCCTTAACACTGCTCCTTCCGCTTTTCTTATACGCTCTTATCTCTTCAATGCAGAAGAATGCGCCTTCAGCTGCTGTTGCAATGCAGAATCCCACTGCGCCTCCCCTGAATTGCATTGAGTTCTCAAAGTATTTTTCTCCTAAAAATGCAAGAAATCCGCCTAGCCCCATAAAGCCTGCTGAATAAGCGCCCATTAGTCCTGCTCCTACAAGGGGATTCAGCTTTTCAAGCTCATTAAAAAATCTGGTGTAAGCGATATTTCTCTCAGATTTCAGGGCATCAATTTTGCCCTCTTCGGCATTCACTGAATCCTCTATGCTTTTGTAAAAGTGATATGTGCCGTCAGGATACTGCACGTTTTTTCCGCATTCATTTTCGTTTTCAATGCCCTGATTAGAATTTGCCTTTGAATAAACGCCCGAATCGGGTGAAGAAATAATCTTTTCAAGAACCAGTTTTTCCATTGTGCTTAATATTCCTCTTTTTATTTTTTCAAAATGGTTTTTTGCAGGCTTGATTCCAATAAAAACAAAAAGCGCAAAAAACGTAGTGCCAGAGATGAATAAGTATTTAATAATTATGATAATGAAATTTCACGCGGAATTCAGGCAAAGCAAATATTTAAAAAAAGGTTTGATATTTCCATTTTAAGGTGATGGAAATGAGGATTGAATACAGGCATTTCAGGCTTTTCATAATTTTTGCAATGGCGCTTCTTCTGTGCGGAATGGCTTCGGGCAAGTCATATTCCCTGAAAAAAGCAGAGATTGCAATGGCTGTTTCTCCAGACGCAAGCATCCAAGTGAATGAAACAATTTTCTTTATGTTCTACGGCAATTACAGCTTTGCCTACAGGACCTTTGAGTTTGACAGGGAAAAGATAGAGAACATCAGGGTTTATGAGATGAAGGGCTCAAATCTTTCTGATGTAGAGTACAAAATAACCAGCAGGGGCTCAGGTGAAATTGAAGCAAGATGGTTCTTCTCAGCAAGCGATGAGGAGAAGACATTTCTTATAAGCTATGACTTGAAGAATGCGCTTACTGCCTACAATGATGTTGTTGATTTTAACTGGAAAATCTGGGGGAGCGGCTGGGAGCGCGAGCTTCATGAGATTTACGGGAAATTCATTCTTCCGGGAGAAATAATTGATGGTTCAGATGTGTATGGCTGGGAGCATCCTGAGCTTTACGGAAAGATTGCAATGTCAGATAACAGGACAGTGATATATCAGGCATTTGATGTTCCTGAAAACCAATGGGTTGAGATTCACATTGCATTCCCAAGAAGCATACTTCCCAATGCAGAATATGCAAAAAAGGTTAATTCAGACGGCTTGGAGAGCATAATAAAAAAAGAGGATTCCTACATTAAAAAGCCCCTTACCGGAGTCCAGCTTATGCTCCTTCTCACTCTTCCAAGCGCGTTCATAATACTGCTTTTCATAGAATTATACCTTGTTTTCGGAAGGGAGCCGAAAGTTAAGTATGACAGGATTTATGAGAGGGAAATCCCTTATGATTATTCCCCTGCAATACTGGGCGCCCTGATTAAGCAGCATGACAGAAAGCCAAATTCAAATGATTTCACAGCAGTGATGCTCAATCTCTGCATGAAGGGCTGGCTGAAGCTGAATATAATTGACAGAAAAAAGGTTCTCGGAATCTTCGGAGGCAAAAAGGATTATGAGTTTGTATTTCAGGAAAAGGGAAAATCAGCCCTTACAAAAGAAGAGAATCTTGTGCTTTCAACAATCCGGGAATATTCAAAGAGGGGCGCTCTCTCTTTTTATCAGATGATTAAGGAAATAGGCATGCGCCCAAATGAGTTCAGGAAAAAATTCTCAAAATGGCAGGAAGAATCTTCGTCTGAAGCAGAGAAGATGAACTTTTTTGGGAGTCCAAACCTTTTCTGGCTCTTTTTCGGGATATCAGCAGTAATGGCTGCAATTGGAATTATTTTAACTGCGAAGGAACTGATGGGTGCAGGATTTTTCATCGCCTTTATTGTAGGAATATTCATTAATTCTGTATTCCGCGGGGCTCTTCCCAAGCGGACTGAAAAAGGGGCTCTCCATTATAAGAGATGGATGCTCCTGAAAAAATACCTCTCTGATTTCAGCGCAATGAAAGAGCACCCTCCTGAGTCAATTGCAGTATGGGAAAGATACCTTGTGTATGCAGTGTCTCTTGGCGCAGCAGACAATGTGGAAAAAGCAATGAAAATCATCCTTCCCAATAAGAAAGTCCATTCAACAATATTTGTTGGTGGAGCAAACTACCATTCATTTGGAGCTTCAATGGTTGCAGCAACAGCCCACTCATTCAGCTCTGCATTTGCATCTGCAGGCTCAACCTCTGGCTCAGGCGGCTTTGGCGGGGGCGGCGGAGGGGGTGGCGGCGGCGGAGGCGGAGGGGCGGGATAAGTCCAATTACAGATGCTTCATGATCATAAAAATCCGATGAGAGCATCCTACTCCGCACTAAAGTGCGGAGTTTGATCGGACGCTCTCTGATTCGCGGATTTTTAGGATACAAAAAGGCGCTGTATCTCGCAACTACAGTAATGAGTTTTAGCGCCTTTTTTGTATAAAAAACGTTATAAAATAGATGATTTTGCATCAATAAGAGAGGCTGTGAGAAGAAGATATTTCCGGCTTCAGAAGGAAAATTCAGAAATGCCTTCTTTTGTGATAATAGACTGAGGAAAAGGACAAAGGAGATGTTGAAATGAAAAGTTTTGGATTTACAAAAGCTGAAAAGATTTTATTGGCAATAATCATATTTTTAGCGCTGGTTCTGGCTTTCTTATACCTGAGTGAGAATATTAAAGAAAGGGCAAAAATAGGAGAGAAGGAAGAGCTTTACAAACTCTATGAGAACCGCTCTTATTACATGCTGAAGATATCAGAAAACAGAAAGCTTGTGTTTGAATTTGTGCCAAACTATGAATCAGTCTATTACGGGGATGCAATAAAAATCAATGGAACTCAGATAAATATAAACGGCGATGGGTTCAGGGACAGAAATTTCTCAGTTGAAAAACCGAATGGCATTTATAGAATAATCGCCCTCGGCGACTCTTTTACTTTTGGAAGCGGAGTTGAGCTGAATGAGACATATTCCAAAGTTCTGGAAACTGAACTGAACAAGGGAAAATCAAATTTCTCTTATGAGGTTCTCAATATGGGCGTCATTATATACAGCACTGAAAATGAGGTTGAATTCCTAAAGGTAAAAGGATTGAAATACAGCCCGGACATTGTCATGGTTGGCTATCTTCCAAATGATGTTGAGAATATCACACGGCTTAATGATATAAAATACCACTTAAGCGAAGAATTAATTAAAAAAGGGCAGGAAATTGACATATTTACAAGTGAGATTCATACACCTGCAACTATCGAGCTTCATAAGGAGATGGAAGGCAAAAGCTTTGATGAAATTTTCAGAATAGTGAAAATTCCCCTTGAAGAATTGAATACCCTTTCAAAGGACAATAAGTTTAAGGTTGTTATAGTGTATTTTCCCGTTGAAGGATTTTTTGAAGCTGAAAAGCAGAGAGAAGAAGTGGAAAGGACATCATTGCAGAATGGCTGGTGCTTCATAGACCTTACTCAGTTATACAGTGAACAGGATTTGTATTCGCAGGTATTTGGAAAGGAAGACAGGCATCCCAATGCATACGCCCATAAAATCATAGGTGAAGAAATAGCAAAAAAGATAAAAGAGTGCAATCTCCTGCCCGAGTGATTGTAAAATTTCTCTCTTCATTTAAGCCCGCTGATTCGCTTGACTTTGAATCTGCAATAAAAATAAGAGAGCACATGAAGCGGCTGCAGGCAAGAATAGATTCATCTAATACTTCAGATAGTCAATGACTGACTGAAGAACAGGGGTTGCCTTGATTTCTTTGTCAGAAGTTCCAATGTTCTTTCTTCCCTTGAAACATTCTGCTTTTACAATTCCGCTTTCAATTAATTCTTGAACATCTACAAGACATATTTCCCTGTCAATCGGAATATAACTCCCGTTTTTGGATTTGTAAACTTCTGTGTCAAATGGAACTGCGCTCCTAAAGTCAGCGTCGACATACATAATTTTAAGCAGGTCTATTCCTGCTGTCCCAGGGTCAATCCCCAGAATACATCTGGTTTCAGAGATTTTTTCTTTATTGAAATAGACAACTGCCTTTGCAGGAAGGTTATCTTCCAATGATGCCTTTACTTTTTTTATGCGATAATTGCACTCTTTTCCAAAATACCTTGAAAGTGAATTTGCAACAATATCCTTTGAAAATGATAATTTCTTCATCACATCTGGAACAAGTATTTCTCCGTCCTGAATATAAGTTATCTCTTCTATTCCCTCGCGGAATATTGCTTTTTCTGGGTTGAGAATCTCATTTTTTCCTGCAGAAAGCCCTGAAGGGATTGTGAAATAACCAGGGTAACTTGGAGCAGCTGAGTCCCTGTATATCAGAGATGCAACCCCGTTTCTATCAATGCTCATTAAACCGCCTGAAGCCCATCTTATCCCTGAATCTTCATTGCACAGCTCAACAGAGCCAGATTTTCCTGACTGAAGGGAAAAAATCTGCTCGTTTATGAAATCAGAACTTGCTGAGGATTCAATTATCTTTCTTGCATCCCTGTCATAGGCGCAGGGGCAATCATCTGTAAGATAAGCTTCAAGAACTACCTGCTTTTTTTCTGCCCTAAGGACAGCTCTTTCAAGCCTTGCTATCATAAACTCGGGCTTATTAATCCTGTCGCATTCCCCGAATTTTACAAATCCCTTGCCTGAAAATCTTTCCATGGCGCAAGAATAAGATTAATACTTTATAAACTTTTCGTTTTGTTACCACTTATTAGTTACTAATAATATTAAGTTCGGAGGGTTTCCGAAGGAACACCCTCTTTGACTAGTTTTGATGCAGCTTTTGTAAAATAATTGGTTACGCTCGATTAATAC
The DNA here is from genome assembly GCA_026394965.1 of Candidatus Woesearchaeota archaeon. NCBI lineage: Archaea > Nanobdellati > Candidatus Woesearchaeota > Candidatus Woesearchaeota archaeon. The sequence continues at coordinate 3,822 of JAPLZQ010000008.1, read as the reverse complement.
AAAAAAATTGCACAGCAATTTTTTGTACAAGAAACAAAGAAATTCTAAAAGAATTTCTTGTTCAAGAAATGTATGACATTTCTTTGAATGCAAAGCATTTCTTTGTACGCAATGTGGAGCACAAGGCTCCACTACCGCGAAATCAATGCAACTTTGATATCGCGGTCATGTGGCTTTATGCCACCTTTCTTTTTAGTGCAGCTTTTTTTAAAAGCTGCGGGGGAAGGGATTTGAACCCTCGAACCCACTAAGGGACTAGGCCCTGAACCTAGCTCATTTGACCAGGCTTTGGTACCCCCGCGAGAATACAGAGAAGTTGAAAACGTTCCCTAATAAATCTTTTGCTTTTAATCAATAGAAAAAGTAAATTAATAATAATGTTAATAAAGTTTTTTTTAATAAGAAGGACACAGATCATACTGATGAACTAAGATATGGTACGCATGCTTTTTATCGACATTTATTACATCTTCGAAGGTTATGTACTCTCCAACACCGGATATTGAACCACCGAAGAACCAGGATCTAAAACTGTCTCCCTTATATTTCCTGCTAAGATAAAGTCGTGTGCGGCTAAATGATTCAAGCGCCTCTTCTGCTTCTTCATCTGATTCTGCGCCACCCAGATTCTTCAAGGTTTCGACAAGATTGTCAATACTTTTAGTGGTTTCTCTAGACCTGCCAAGCACATTATTCGCGAGCACCATAACCCCTTCCTCAATTTTTTCCCTTTCCCAGTCTTCTGGAAGCTTGTATACATCAGAATTGTATTCTAGATGAGTTATTCCAATTTTTGTTAATATTTCATCTACAATTTTATTGTACATTACCATTTTTTTACCCCAAAAAAGCATTTGAACTGGACATTTTTTACTACGCAATGCCAGTTATAATTATTGACTACTTAATATAAAATTATTGACGATTTAACCTGATAGGTCTTCTCATATTTTTCATTGAATACGTTTGTAAATTTTAACTGATGCTCCAAAAAAATATGCAGCAGACCTGTGTACGTTAATCCCTTGTCTATTATTTTTTCTGCAACTTGTGCATATTCTTCTTCTGTTCTGGTTTTATCCAATGTTTTTATTGTGTTAACAATATCATCAAGACTCTTAAATACTGGTTTACCAAATATTCCTTTTCTTGGCCCAATTAAGTTCTTGGCAAGAATATGTTCTCCGTTATTAATCCAGTCGTATGCTGTATGATAGTCGCTCATCCTTGAATTCTGTTGCGCGATGTTAATCATAGTTTGTTTATACAATTCATTTTCCATTTTTTTACCCCAAAAAAGCATTTGTTGTCTCTAAGTTGGAAGTACTGATATTTAAGCTTTTCGTTATTTTACTACTTATAAGTAATTATTATTTTTATGCAATAATTTTATATGGCAACTTTTTTAAACCGCTCGTGCTTTAGCCGGAATTAATGGCGGAAAAACCCTTTGTTGCGGAATTTGCAGGCCCTCCCAAATCAGGCAAGTCAACTATTATTGAAAGGATAAAATACCTTATCCCGCTGAGCATTTCAATCATAAAGGAAGTTTCCCTTGACTGCCCAGTTGAGAAGAAAAAGACCCTGAAATACATGGAATGGTCTGCCAATGAGATAATAAACCGGCTTATGTATTCTGAGGAGATTATAAAAAGGCAGATTGTCCTTATTGACTGCGGCATTGTGAGCCAGCTTGCGCTTCTTGAGGCGTTCATGATTTCAGGGAGGATAAGGGAGAATGAGATTCAGAATTACAATTTCATAAGGGAGCATCTGCAGATGAATCTCAGAAGGGAAAATATTCTTTTTTACATAAAGATGAACCATGACAAAGAGCTTTCAAGGATAAGGGATTACAAGATTCCGAGCGGCGCGATAATAAACGGGGATTTCCTCCTGAAGTTCAACATGGCTTATGAAAAGATAATTTCTGAGCTTAAGTCGGAAAAGCAGATAAAAATTTTTGAAATAAACGGCGAGCTTGAGCCTGAGAAAAACGCTGAGTTCGCAAAAGATAATTTGATAAGGGAATACCGCAATTTTATTAAAAAGAGATGAGGTGCTTATTTATGAAGGGAAGTTTTGGCAGAATGCATTTTTTGATTCTTACAATTTTAGCAATAAGCGTGTCCTCTTTTGGATGCACAAGCAGTAATGGGATAAAATCCGGAGAAAGGGTGCGCCTTGAGACAAATATGGGCGATATTGTTATTGAGCTCTACCCTGACATGCCTGTTACAGCGGGAAATTTCAAGAAGCTTGCAGAGGATGGTTTCTATAATGGGGTAATATTTCACCGAGTAATGAACGGCTTCATGATTCAGGGAGGAGACCCAACTGGGACAGGATACGGCGGCCCGGGCTATTCAATAAAGGACGAGTTCACCACCCACAATAAAAACAGCCGGGGCACAATAGCGATGGCTAACTCAGGCCCGAACACAGGCGGAAGCCAGTTCTTCATAAACCTTGTGGACAATACTCATCTCAACTCAAAGCACCCTGTCTTCGGCGAGGTTGTGCAAGGTATGAATGTTGTTGACGCAATTGCAGGTGTTCCTGTCAATTCCGCGAACAAGCCGCTCACTGAAGTGAAGATACTCCGTGCTGAAATTGTGCGATAGGTTTTTAATTATTTTTTTAAAAATTTTCTGTTTATTACGAATTGAAAAATTTTATAAAGTAATTGCTCCAGAACAAATGAAAATGCAGAAACAAATCCCAGACCAAGAGAAAAAAGTGTTCTCAAAATTCAGGAGCCCTTATGACATCCAGCTTTTCCTGAACAGCATTGCGTACAATTCGAAGGAAAAATGCAAGTCTCCTTTTGAAGTGATGAAAGAGAGGAGCGCAAACTGCCTTGAGGGCGCGATATTTGCTGCAGCTGCGTTGAAATTCCTCGGGTACACGCCTCTGGTTCTTGACATGAGCGCAGAAAACGACGACGATCATGTGATTGCGGTTTTCAGGAGAAACGGCTGCTACGGCGCTGTTGCAAAGTCAAACACAACAGTTTTAAGGTTCAGGGAGCCGGTCTACAAGAGCATAAGAGAGCTTGTGATGTCTTATTTTGAGGTTTATTTCAACATCTTGGGCGAGAAGACGCTTAGGACTTACTCGATGCCGATAAGCCTTGATATGTTCAGCACTTACAATTGGATTTCCACAAAAAAAGACCTGAACATCATCGGCGATTATCTTTACACAATAAAGCATTATGACATCCTTACAAAAAAGCAGAAAGAAAATCTTTCTCCTGTTGAACCGCTTCTTATACGGGCATGCTTTCTGGACGCAGTTAAGAAAGGGATTTTCAAGCCAAAAGAAAAAGGAAAAAAAGGCGGAAGAAGCGGGAACAGAAAGATTTAGAACAGAGTTAATCTTCAGCATAAAAGTTTCTTTCAGAATTGGAAACGCACTCAAGCATCATTCTCTTAAACTTCTTTTTTGTGCTGTAATCCCTGACAACAGGAACCGGCTTTTTTGTGTAAGGGTCTAACCCCGTCCAGTACATGCAGGTTGAGACGCTCATTGGTGTTGGGGTGAAGAGCTGAAACTGCTCGATATTTGAGAGCTTTTTTGCATTTGAAACCAATTCTTTCATGGTTTCCTCATCTTCCCCAGGATGTCCTATCATAAGGTAGTATTTCAGGAACTGCCCTTTTTCCTTGTTTATTGAGTTAAAATATTCATAGAATTCCGAAAATCCGGGAACGTTCTTGTTCATTAATTTCAGGACTTTTTCAGAGAAATGCTCAGGCGCAATCTTCAATGAGCCAGAGATGTGGTGCTCAGAGATTTCCTTAATGTAATCCTTGCTTC
>JAPLZQ010000007.1 GCA_026394965.1 Candidatus Woesearchaeota archaeon | reverse complement strand
TCGTGGAAAAGGCAAAGAACAGGTACAGGATATCTGAATTCTCCTCTCTAAAAGAGATTTTTTCCGAAAGGATAAAAAAATACCTGCTGGACTCCATTGTCTCGAGGATAGAAGAGCAGCTTTTCATGCTTGATTCTGAGTTTTCCGAGTGAAAAACAAAAAGTTTAAATATAAATTCAATATTAGAGGAGAGGTAGGGGTGAATACCTTCTATAATCAGTAAAAAAGGTGATAAAACAATGGCTGAAAGTGTAGCAAAAGTCGGCGTAAAGAAGCAGGATGGATATCTCTACTTCGTTGATAAGCAGGGAGACATCTCAAGAGCAAAGATGGTAAGGGGAAGAAAGAATAAAGGAAAGCAAAAATCCGAAAAGGTAGCCAAAGCAGGAGTCAGGAAGCAGGCAGGATATCTCTACTTCGTTGACAAGCGCGGAGACATCTCAAGAGCCAAGATGGTCAGAGGCGGAAGAAGGAAGAAAAAGAGATAAAACCTTACGCCAATAAAATATTCTTTTTTTTATTTTTTTTAATACTCATTCTAAGAATCAATAAACTTCTTAATGCATCTCTCAGGAAAACATTGAAAGTTTGCTCTGGCTCTTTAGGTTCTTAAGGAGAATGCTGCTATTAAGAATGTAGTCAGCATCCATCCCAAACTTGTTTTTTAGGACTGCCCGCGCATATTTCAGCAAGAGCTCCTTCCCTCCAAACTCAAGAGGCTTGCTCTCCATTGTTTTTCTAACCGCCTCTCTTACAACCCAGACTCCAAGAGGGCAGAAATACTCGCCGGTAATAACCCTTATTGCAAGCACTGAACCCTGGTGCTTCACATTATGAAGATAATCAAGAATCGGAAGCCTTGCAGCATAATAGCCGCCGGCACAGTTGTCTGCATATTTTTTCCTTCCTGAATAAGGCTCGTAGTCAGTCATGTACTGAATCTCATCACTCTGGTTCCACTCTGCCTGAGGCATGTAAGTTTCAAATAGTTCGTATGCCCAGGGCTCTGGAAAAATCAGGATAAGATAGTAATTTCCCAGGTAACCGCCGAAAAATGCAAGATAATCAGGGCTCTTGTAATCCTTGATTTCCAGGATTCGCTCTTTTCCCAAAGAATCATCAACTGCAGTGATAGCCCATCTCGTGGGAACAAGCTTTCTCTCTGTTTTCACTCCCAAAGTTCCTGTGCTGAGAAGCCGGGTTATAAAATTTTCGTCAAATCCTTTCTGGAAAAGATTTGAGATTGCATCGCCTGCCTTAAAATCATAGTCAGAAACAGTTTTCTCAACAATCGGGTTTATCCTCGGGTTTTGTGTGAGGACTGCGCTCTTCAACCTTGCATCAGGACCAAATGGGGCAGTATCAGGGCTCAGGTTAATCCTGAAATGGGGAACGTCCTCAATCTTTATGTCAACATCAACTGGCTTTGAAGCCATGCTGACTTCCTGGGCAAGCTCAAGCATTCTATTGTCTTTTGAGGCTGAGCGCACCTTTTTAACATCTGCCTTGAACTTGGAGTTAATCAGGGCTGAGCGAAGCTCAATAATTCTATCTACGCCAAAATTATTTTTTCCCCAGGTTCTAGGCGCATCATAAAGCTCTGCATGCTCAAGAAGAGAGGGAATTTCAGGAGGAGCCATAATCCCGATGTTGATATTAGGATATCCTGAACGCCCTACAAGAACTGCAGGCGCCTTAGATGAGAATTCCTCTTTTCCCTCAAGCAAGAGAACTTTTTTCATCCTCATAATCGAGTTTGCCTTTGCATAGATTGGGCAGTAAACCCTTCCGCAGAACCCCCGTCCCTTGCATTTCAGGCACAGAACTTGCATAAAACAGGATTTATCCCTTTCTTCTTATAAAACTTATTCAAGGATGTCCTTTGGCGCTTGCAGAATTATTTTCTGCCATCAATCTCCCTTTCAGCAATACTGCCCAGCCGCTTTATGCCAACTTCTATCTGCCCCGGAGTTGAGTAACTGAAGTTCAAGCGCATCTTGTTCTTTACAGAGCCGTCGTGGTAGAAGGCATAGCCGGGTATGAAGCCGACCTTCTCCTCCTTTACGGCCCTCTTGCACATTTCAGATGTATCAACATTCTTAGGCATGCTCAGCCACAGGAAAAGTCCTCCATCTGGTTTTGTCCATTCCACTTCAGGATGCTTGGGCATGTATGCATCAAGAACCTCAAGCATCAAATCCCTTTTCTCGGAATATTTCTCCTTTATCTTCTCAATATGCTCCTCAAGGTTCCAATTTTTGAGGAATTCTGCAGCAACTATCTGGTTAATAACAGGCGAGCACAGGTCAGCGCCCTGCTTCAACTTCACAAGCGTGTCTATCACTGCCTCGTCTCCAGTTATCCAGCCAATTCGCAGTCCTGGCGATATTGTCTTTGAGAAAGTCCTCAATGATATTATGTTGTTCATTCCATTTGCCTGCGCAAGAGCGTATATTGAAGGGATTGCATCACCATTGTAGCGCAGTTCCCTGTAAGGGGAGTCCTCTATTACAATAAGATTGTATTGTTCTGCAAGCTCAATAATCTTCTTTCGCCTTTCGTGGCTGAGAGTGACTCCTGCAGGATTGTGGAAGTCAGGCACCAAATACATGAACTTGATACTGCTGTCAAATTTTTCAAGCTTTTCCTCCAGCACATCAGTTTTCATCCCATTTTCGTCGAGGGGAACCCCTATGAATTCCGGCTCATAGAATGAGAATGCCTGCAAAGCCCCAAGATAAGAGGGTTCTTCAACAATTATTCTGCTGCCCTTTTCTATGAAGAGCTTTCCAAAAAAGTCCAGTCCCTGCTGGGAGCCGCTTATCGGAAGGATGCTGTCTATGGATGCCTCAATTCCTTCCTTTGACATCCATTTTGAAAGTTCTGCTCTCAGCCCCTTGTAGCCCTCTGTGGTTCCGTATTGAAGGGCCTGCGCGCCCTTTGTCATGTAAACCTGCCTCGTTATGTCTGCAAGTTCATTTACTGGGAAAGTGTCAGGGTCAGGAAGCCCGCATCCGAATGATATTATCTCAGGATCCTGAGTAATCTTCAGAAGCTCCCTTATCACTGACTTGGGCATATTCTTAACTCTCTCCGGAAAGAAGCCTTCAAAATTCTCAATTTTCATAATATCAACCTCCTGCTTTAAAGAAAAAGTGAGTTGTGATTAAAAAGTATTTGCGTGCTCGCGAATACAATTTTAGTGTGACTTACATGTGATGATAAACCCTTAAATATTGAGCGCATATGAATCATTAAGAGATGATGGCTTATGCCAGAGGAAACACTTGAAAGCATTGTAAAAATTTTTGACAAGGCAAAGATTGAAGGGCTGCAGGGAAATTTAGATGCGAACATCATGTATGCAGTAATAAATCTGGAAGCAAGAAAGGAGCAGATACCTGAAGAGTTCCTTCCAGCGCCCTATGCATTAACTGCAGATAAGCTTCAGGACTACAATGGAACATTGGCAGATGAGGTAATTGAGTATTACACTACCCTATACAGAACAAGAATAAATGAGAAATCAGACAATTTGTAAGGTCCAGCTGATTTTTACTGTTTTTATTTTTTTATTTTTTATTTATTTCTTCTAGAAATCTCTTTATTGTCTTTGTAAGATGCTCTGGCTGGGTTTTCAGGGAGAAAGATGCCTTCTCAATTATTTCCTTATCAGAGCCGGATGATTTTTCCTTTGATTCAAGCTTGAAGGATTCCTTTGGCTCACCTTTTTTTACAATCTTTTTCCACTTCTGGAAAAGCTCATCAATGCGCCCTGGAATTTCATCTTTTTTGCATTTAAGGGATTTTCTCAGTTCCTCGATTATTCCCGCTTCGCCCAAGGTTTCTTTCTCAGCTGCGTTTCCAGAGACAAATTCCAGGCGGATAATCCCATCCTGAATTTTAGAGGACTTTATGATTTTTATTTTTCCTGCTTCTCCAGTTGAATTCAAATGAGTGCCGCCGCAGGCTTCAACATCAATTCCAGGAATCTCAACAATCCTGATTTCCTTACCGGGAACAGCTCCGCCCTGATAAAGCCTGAAGCCATACAAATGCTCTGCCTCATTTCTGGGGAGGAAAAACTTTTTGATTGGAATATTAGCATTTACAATCTTGTTGGCTTCATCTTCAATCTTTTTGAGTTCTGATTCATCTAACTGCTTGTAGTGAGTGATGTCAAGTCTGCCGTGCTCCATTGTCTTTGAAGCGCCTGTCTGCCAGATGTGATTTCCAAGGATTTTTCTTGCAGCTGCATTTACTATGTGCGCTGTTGTGTGATGCTGGGAAAGCTGAAGGCGCCTCTCAAAATTAACTTTCCCTTTGACAATATCTCCCTCTTTGAAAGATGGATTCTCAACAGCATGGACAATCAATTTTCCCTGTTTGAAGCATTCAGAAACTTTTGTGTTTCCTAAAACGCCACTATCTGAGAGCTGCCCTCCGGATGTCGGGTAAAAAGCAGTTTTGTCTAAGATAACATAATGCTTGTTGTCTTTCCCGACAATCTTCAATACTTTTCCTGAAAACTCAAGAATCTTGTAATCTCCGAAGTATAATGCCTCTGTTGCAGGCAATTCCGGAAGCTCAATTCTCTCTGCTTTTTTTGTTGCTGTTTTCTGGACAGAAGTCTTGTGCTTTTCTGCGACAAGGCTGTAGAAATTATCTGGTATGGAAAGCTCTTTCCCATTTGCCGCAAATTCCTGTTTTATGTAATCGGGGCTTATCCCCTGGCTGTCGTAAAGCTCAATAAGCTTTTCAGCGGAAACTTCCTTTCCTATCATCTGGGCAACAATTCTTTTTGAGGATTTTTTTGTCTCAAGATACTTCTCTTTTTCAACTTCAAGAATTTCAGAAACTTCCTTGAGATTTTCTGAAAGCTCAGGGAACAGGGGCTTTAATTCCTGCGCATGGATTTTGCATAATTCAGGAAGAGAAATGTTCCAGTTGTTTTTTTCTATCAATGAAAGAGCGCGCCTTAGAATAATCCTGAGATTATATCCGCCGGCAACATTGCTCGGAAGAACGCCATCAGAAATTGCGAAAAGCAAACTTCTTGAATGCTCTGCAATTGAGTAAAGGGCAGCTGACTTTCCAATCTTCTCCTTTAATTCATCTTTCGGAACTTTTATTTTTTCAGAAATATCTTTCCAAACATTCTCAATGTCCTCAACCTCGTCTGCATTAAGGTAGGATGCATAAGGCAGGAATTTTTTCATTAAAGCCGGGTCAGTGTGAAAGCCGGTGCTTTTGTAAAGATGATTCATGACTTTCGGGAAAACAGCATCATAGCTTGTTCCTGTGCCGTTTGAGAACCAGGCGTTTCTCTCATGCCCCATTCCCATGTCAAGAATATTTAATTTCAGAGGCTTAAGCCCCTCTTCTGTAACCTCATATTTCATGTAAACCTGATTGCCGAGTTCTAAACCGCGGGAGAAAAACTCCATGCAGATTCCTGCATTTCCGCCGCCTGCCCACGCATCCTCGTGGAAAGTTATCTCTTCCTTGGAAATCCCAAGCCCTTCGACAAGCCAGTTGTAAATGTCAGTGAAATACTTTTTCTGGTCGAAATCTTCAGGCGATTTGAAAGCGTGCTGTCCAATCATGACAAAGCCGGTGTAATGGGCTCCTGTTATTCCGACATTGTCAATGTCATTGAAGCGCAGGCAGAACTGCGGAACAACAAGCGGATTTGCAGGCGGCTCAACCTGCCCTGAAACCACAAAAGGCTGGAAATCATAAATTGAGGCCTGGACAAAATCAGTGTCATCTCGCCATCTTGCAGCAACAGGATACCTCTTTATGGGAGTGTAGCCCCATTTCTCAAACAATTCTGAGAATCTCTGCCATGTTTCAACATAAGTCATCTTATGCTTTGCAGGGCTGTTCCCTATGAAGCGGAAGCCACCCGAGCATGCAGGGTCTCCGCACACTTTTGAAGGGCTTGTGCTCCAGAAGAACTTTTGGCACTTTTCGCACTGAAACCTTGAAAAGCCGTTTTTCTTAAGAATCTCAACTGCATAATACTTCTCAGGATTTGCAGCAGTGACCTTTCGCAGCTCCTTCTTGACTTCTTTGTCTGAAAGCATGTGCAAACGTATAAAACAAGAGAATATAAAGGTTTTGAAAAAGTTTTATTCGTTCTTAACAATGTAGCCTGCGCCGAAAGAATATTTCCTGCCGCTTGCAAAGATTCCTGCAATGAAGCCGAGAACAAGCCCTGCTCCCCCGGTTATCAGGTAGCCTTTTATGTTTCCTGCTTCAGCTTTTTTTGCTATCTCAGGATTTGCAGACACAGGATAATCTTTTGAGGCAAAATATTCCTCAAGCGGAGCATATTCGCCATTGTAGTATTTTTTTATTGCGCTCTCAAGCGCTGAATCTTCCGCGGAAAAATCCTCAATTCCGAACACTTCTCCAGAGGTGATTATGCCGTCCTTTCCATATGATGAAAGAGCAGAATCAAGAGTTTTCGGCGAAGAGCAACCGGAAAATACCAAAGGCACTGATATTAAAATTGCAGCAAGAGTTTTTTTGTTCATGAAGTTAACCCCCTTAAGAGATAATAGGTAAACGAATTATAAATATTTTCTTTTATGGACAATTATTTACTCATATGGGTAAAATCTTACTCAAAAGATTTTCTTACGGCGACATTTATAATTCAAATAATACTTTAATCTTCTTTTCAAAGTTGTCTTTTCCTGTGCCATCCAATAAGGAATAAGATTCCTATGAGGAAAGCAGGCCCTGATATTTGCACGCTCCAAAACAGCATATACCATTGAAAAGGGGGATTCATAAGAATAGTAATCAATAATATTGTTATGTATAATATCCCTGCAATAATAAAAGCGATTCCCCCGACAATCTCATGTCTCCAGGAAATTATCAAAATTGCCAGCAAGATAAATACCGGAATATTATGGATTAACAATGCGAGAATAGTGCCCCAGAATCCATAATTTCCTTCAAAAACATCCAAGGAAAACATTGCTAAAAAGAGCAAGAACACTATTGATAAAATTCTTGGAGTCCAATAAATGAACTTGCTAATCTTTGTTTTACTCTTCTTTTTCATATCCAATAATAATAGTGTTTTACTTTAAATATTATTGTTAACCTTACTCGCATTTTGAACAAAAACCGCTCTCAGAAAGGACAAAACTTATAATTCAAATTCAATACTATCTTTTCATGCAGCAAAAACACGCAGCATCTTCAAAATATGCAGCAAAGGAGAATGCAGCAAAGATAATGCAGATTCTCACAAAGGAATACGGAGTTCCAAGGACGAGCCTGCATTATTCAAATGTGCTCCAATTGCTCATTTCAACAATACTCTCTGCGCAGTGCACTGACACACGAGTTGATATGGTTACGCCTGCGCTTTTCAAAAGATACAAGACAGCAGAGGATTTCGCAAAGGCAGATACAATTAAGCTTGAGAAAATAATCCGAAGCACAGGATTTTACCACGCAAAAGCCAGGCACATAATTGAATCCTCAAAGATGATTGTAAATAACTTCCATTCAAAAGTTCCTGACACAATGGAGAACCTTCTCTCGCTTTCAGGAGTTGGAAGGAAGACTGCAAACCTGGTTCTTTCAGAGGGGTATGGAAAGCTTGTGGGAATTGTTGTTGACACTCATGTTACAAGGCTTTCATATAGACTAGGGCTCACAAAAGAGAAGGATGCTGTAAAAATTGAAAAGGACTTGATGAAAATATTTTCCCGGAAAGACTGGCGGGCAATCTCGCACTTTCTTGTGTTCCACGGAAGAGCAGTTTGCAATGCAAGAAGCCCGAAATGCAGCGCCTGCTCCCTGAATAAAGTGTGCCCTAAGATGGGGGTTTAGAGAGATAATCCTGAAGCGCAGAGTCAACAATAAAAGCTTTCTTTTCAAAAGAGGCAATTCTTCTGTTCATGCTCCAGATTCTGTTGAAGAAGTAGAATATAGGAACTGAAATAGCCCCAAAGCCAATAATCTCGGGAAGCATTGGATTTAAGCCCTGAAAATATATCAATCCTCCAATGAGAGTTTCTGCAATTGTTTTTCTTATGTCAGAACCAATATTGTAGAACTGCCCGCTTTTTCCAGTGAACTCGTAAACAGGGAGAATATCTGAAATCCGCCCGTATTCAAGGTCTTTTTCAATGCTCAGATTATACTCTTTCAGCCCAAGGCGGCATAATGTTCCGAACTCATTTTTTTGGAATTCCACGAATTCATCATGAACAGTTGTTTCCCCGTTAAGAACTCTCGAAATTAATGGGTTTTCTTTGTATGGCATTATTATGTTTGAACAATCAGAAATAGCCCTGCCATTATTCATTTCTTCAATTATTAAATCAGAAAGTGTTTGCGTTTCAAGCATTTTTTTTGCCTTCATAGAACACTTAAAAGTGCGTCGCCGTATTTATCAGACAAATCTGAAAGTATTGAATCCATCTTTTTTGCCCTTTCCACAAGCGCTTTCTCCTGCTTTTCTATGTCAGGTAAATTAGTTATGTAAGTTTCTTCAATTGACTCTGCAATAACTGAAGTCCAGATAAAATTCCAGAGCGTCAGAGAGCGGGCAATTCCAACAAGAGCCGCAGAGGTTAGCGCGGCAAGCGGAAGCGCAAAATAAGCTGTCCTTGAAAGATTCTTCATAAACCCTGCACCAGTTGTCATCAGCGCGCTGTTCCCGTGGATTTTTGCATCCTCGCCGTCTCCAAGCAAGGATTCCAAGGAAGCCATCCTCTCATCATAATCTTTATTTGGGCGAGGAAGGTAAAAAACACTTTTTTTCTCGTGCTTCTCTGCAAGCAGAGCACAAGCCATTCCTTCAAAGCTATCCTGCTTACAATATGCAATCCTGAGCTTGCAGCTAATCATCCTATTGTTTGAGTATCTCTCGAAAATCTTCTCATAATGTTCACGCGCATCAAAATCAAGCATTTGCATGTAAAACTCAAGCATTTCAGAATAATACTCTGAATTCTTTTCGTTGTTCTCAATTAAATCCGTTCTGTTTTTTTCAATTACTTTTGTAGTCAAAAGCTCAGATAAGCAGCTGTCTTTCGGAATGTATGGATATGGCAGAATGTTACGCATTGCAGTTGAAAGATTAGATGAGCAGCGGTCTATCAAATTGTATCTCATAGAGGGAGATATCATTTATCAATATATAATCTTTTCTTTTTTTACTATTAATTAATAGTCATAATCTCATTAGACATTGGACAAGCCCGCAAAACCCGTTTAAGCAGGAAAAATCCGGGGATTTGGAAAAGCGGAATGCGTTAGCCCGGCTATCTGATTTTTATGATTCCTGAAAAATAAAATTTTTGTTTTCATTTATCTTTGCCATGAAAATAAAGCGGTTCAATTGGCGGGAGTCGCTTATCAGGGCATCCATTCTTGATTTATTGTTTCCCATCCTGAAAATAAAAAAGGACAATGGGAAAAACACTTTCATGCTTTCAAATGCAAATTGAGAGGAAAGCCCGATTAAACAACTTAACAAAATTCCAAGCGTGCAGGTGGCTGCAGTGTATTTCAAGTCAATATATGCATCCCTAAAGAATGCATTTTTGCCGTAATATTTCCTTATTGGGATAAGCTCTGAAATATTTCCGTACAAGTCATCTTCCTTTTCGCTGAATTCAGGATTTCCAAAACCAAAATGATACTTAAACCCAAAGTCACGCTCAATTATTTCTTCAGTAGTACGATAAATATTTGCGTATCCGAGCATGCATTTCCTCAGGAGAGGATTTTCAAGATGAGAATTGATTATTTCCTTACTGCTTTCCTGAACAACATAGTAATCGATGCCGCGAAGCCCATCAATATATGTGGTTCCAGCCCGCTCAACGCAGTTTTCATTAAGGATTTCAAGGAGAGTTTTTTCGCTTTCCATAAGGGAATTATGCCTTTGCACATTATAAATTTTTCCACTTTGTCGTAGTTATTCTTATAGGAAAAACAGAGCAATGTCAAGCCCAATGTGAAGCGCCTGGTCAATATAGAGATAGATTCCTTCTGACTTTTTAGCATCTTTTATGCCGGACTTCCATTTGTCAATTATCAGATGCGTTATGAGAACAAAAAGGAATTTCCAGAAAACAAAAACTCCGAGAAGATAGAAGCACAAAGACACGATGAGCGCATAAATCATTGAATGCACAAATAGTGAATAAAATCTTTTTCTCTTTGTCTCAAAAAGGAACTGGCTCTGAAAAGCATAGTCGCCTAAATAGTGGGCAAGAAGAATCCAGAGTATGTTCTCAATCATAATTGGAAATAAAAACCTAGTGATTAAAAACTTTGCGCTTAAATCATGACTTTTTCTTCTGAAAAGCACATTCAATTTTCAATTGCATCAAGCCGATCTTTCCAGTGGTATAACTTGCAGAGTTTTATTGATGCGTCAAGCGATTCTGCGTTCTTCCTGAGCTTTCTTCTCCTTTCATTGTTATTCTGTATTCTGGAAGCAGCATACATAAAAGGCAGAATTGCAACAAGGGAAGGAATAATTTCCTGAAAAGGGGTTTGACTCAAAAAGTAATACAATGAGCCGGACATTAATGTGTAAAAGACGCTTCTTCTTAAGTCCCTTGAGATATTTATCAGGTAAGATGCCTTTCCATAATATTCTTTTAGGGGGATAAGCTCTGAGATTTTTCCGTATTTGGCATCCTTTTCCTCTGTCAATTTAGGAATTCTTAATCCGAACAAATATTTTATGCCAAAATCCTCTGCAATAAGCTCATCTACTGATTCAGATATGCTTTTTTCCATGCTCACGCACTTGGAAATCAGGGGATTTTCAGAATACTGCTCAATTATCTCATCGTGGCTTTTCCTGATTAAGTAATGATCTATCTCATTCAAATCTTCCATGCTCTTTCCTTTTGTTTTCTCATAAAAGCTTTCATCAAGCAGTTCAATCAGAGTTTTTCCCTGTTCCATAAGGCAATTAAGAGATTTTTCATATATAAATCTTTCTAATTTAACTACTTTAGAGTAATAATTATTCTTAGAAATCTAGCATTAAATCCAATTTTAAGCGCTGAATATTATGCTAAAAAACGGCGCTAAAACTCAATACAAAGAAATTCTTTTGGAATTTCTTGTTCCAAAATTCGCTTGGCGAATTTTTGGTACTTTAGTTTAGAGATAAGGCGCCGTTTTTGGCATCCTAAAAATCTGCGAATCAGAGAGTGTCCGATCAAACTCCACACACAAAACGCAAAAACAGAGTTTTGCGCACAAAAATTGTTGCGCAATTTTTTGTGAATTGCTAAAGCAATTCAAAGAAATGCTATGACATTTCTCTGGGCTTTAGTGCGGAGTAGGACACTCTCAGTGGATTTTTATGACTTCAATATCCCTTCTTGAAATTCAGATGCTGTAAACGATATCGTGCTCCTTTACTGGCTGGTCAACCTTGAACCCTATCTCCTGCCCGGCTTTTGCCTCCCTTATCGCCTTGTGCTCAATCTGCATTGAGCCAATGCTCTGAGTGAAGTCAGTGTGCGTGCCTTTTATGTGGATTCTGTCCCCTGATTTCATAATGCCGCCGACAGCAACAACAGCAACGCCTATTTTCTCAAAATAATGGATTATTTTCCCAATCTGCTTTTCTTCCAAAAAGCTCACCCCCGAAATCCCTAATTCGTTGAAATATTTAAGTTTTTTCAGATACTTTTTTATACTCCTGATGCGAGAGGAAAACAGATGAAAAGAGAGCTTTTCGAGATTTACGATTCCGGAATAACAGAGCTTGATGCATCTGTAAAATCAGTTTCAGAAGAGAATGGGGCAGTTTTGATAATTTTGGACAAAACCCCATTCCGCCCTGCGTCAGGCGGGCAGCCAACCGACTTTGGAATAATTGAGAATGAATCCTTTTCTGCAAAAGTAATTGACGCTGTTGAAAAAGAGGGGGAAGTAATCCACAGGTGCGAGGTCGCTAAAGGCAGGGTTTCTCCGGGCGATAAGGTTGCCGCAAAAATAGACGGGAAAAGAAGAAAGAATCTTATGCTCATGCACTCAGGAGAGCATTTGTTTTTCTCATGCCTGAAAAAAATATCTGAAAAAGAGAAGAAACAAATTGAGGTTGAGAAGGTAAATCTGTCTGAAGAGGAGTCAAACCTGTTTGTAAAGGCAGATTCCCTCAACTGGTATTCAATATTTCAGGCAGAGGAGCTTGCAAACAGCATAATTGATGAGGAACGTGAGGTAAAAGTAAGATATGCTGAAAAGAAAAATATTGAACACTTCATTGAAAAGGGGCTCAGGATAAAAAAGGAGAGAATTGCTGAAGATTTTGTGAGAGTTGTGGAATTTTCCGGAATTGACCTTTCTGCCTGCACAGGAACGCACGTGAAAAACACTTCTGAGATAAAGGGGATTGTCGCAACAGACTTCAAGAACAGGGGAAACGGAAAGTTTGAGATAAAATTCAAGGCAGGGCTCTCTTCCAAGCCAGAGCTTTTTTCCGAGAGCAGAATTTTCAGGAAAATTGAAACGCTTCTTTGCGCATCTGGGGAAGATGCATTTGCCTTGATTATGAAGCTGATTGAGGAGAAAAATGAGCTTAAGGAAAAATACCACAAAATACTTTTAGAATCCCTTCTGCGGCTTGAGCCGGAGAAAATAAACGGGATAAAATTTTATTTTGCAGTTCTCTCTGATGCGGAGCAGAAAGTTCTTACAAAAGCGGCATCAGTCCTTTCCCAGGACAAGTCCCTTGTCTCTTTCATAAACCAGAGGGAAGACGGAAAAATCAACATTATGTTCATGGCTTCAAAGAATCTGAAGGCAGATGTGCTTTCATTCATGAATTCTGAAATTCTGTCTAAATTCGCAGGAAAGGGCGGCGGAAGCGAGAATTACTCTGTTGCAGAGATTGAATGCCCAAATGAGAGAATTCCTGAAATTGAGCTTAAAATAAGGGATTTTGCAGAAAGCCTATAAACTGAATAGTCATTTTTCTGAAAATTTTCCGGAAATTCTTCATTAATTCTTATTAAAGGGAAATCCCTTAATTATCCCTGTGAGAAAATGAACCCTTTTCAGAAAAGCAGGGAAGTTGAAGCGAAGAAAGAGCGGCTTTTTTCAGAGATAAGAAGGAAAACATCAGATAAAGCCCCATTAGAGCTGATTGTTGAAGTGGATGATAATAAAAGAAACAGCGTCTATAAAGAGTTAAAAAGGCTTGGGAAATGCAGCTGCTATAAATTCATCCCATACCTCTCGCTTGAATGCTCTCCTGATGATGCAGAGAGAATTGCAAACTATGCTTACGGGAAAAAGCACGATTTGAGGTTTGAGAGGAATTTCAGGTACGCCCTTGAAAACATAATCTCCCTTGAAGTGTCAAACAAGGTAAGCATTCCCCCTGAAAAGCCAGGGATAAACTACTATTTCAAAAGGGACGAGGATTTCCTCTGGAATCTCAACAACATTGGCGTATATGACGCATTGAAGATTGCAGACGGAAAAGGGGTTAAGATTGGGATAATTGACACGGGAATTGACTATACACATCCTGAAGTTATTGAAAGGTTTGGAAGGGAGAAAGGATATAATTTTGTAGGAGAAAACTCAAACCCAATGGACGGCGAGGGGCATGGAACCCATGTTGCAGGGATAACAGCAGGTTCAAAATGCGGGATTGCAAGGGGCTCAACTCTTTACGCAATAAAAGTTCTGGGGGATGACGGAAGCGGCTCAGAGGCAGATGTAATGAGAGGAATTGAATGGGCTCTTGAAAAAGGGATTTCCATTGTAAACATGAGCCTCGGCTCAAATTATGCCTCAAATGCATTCCGCGAGCTCTGCTATTACGCATCCTCAAAAGGGATGATTCTATGCGCTGCAGCAGGAAATGATGGAATAGAAGGCTATGAATATCCTTCCTCATTTGAACCGGTCATCTCTGTTTCAGCAGTTGACAAGAAGAACAGGCATGCTGATTTCAGCAATATAAACGACCTTATTGACATTTCTGCTCCTGGAGTTGACATTGTATCAAGCTACCGCGGCGGCTATAGGATGCTTTCAGGAACTTCAATGGCAACTCCGCACATTACAGGATGCCTTGCACTCATGATTTCAAACGGCTCAAAGAGCGCAGAATCTGTAATGAAGAGGCATGCCGAGCCCCTGCATTCAGAAACAGGCTATCCTGATTCAGAGGTTTTCGGCTCTGGCTTGATACAAATAGACAAAATGCTTGAAGGAAATGAAAGCTATGCGAGGCTTAGGGCAATATTCCTGGGAAAGAATGAATGCAATGAAAGAAAAAGCCCTATTGATTACCTGATTCAAAAAATAAGGAATATGTGATTTCGGAGGTTTAAAATGCCATTGGAAGATGCTGTTGAAGGGGAATTTTTCATAAGATTTAATGAAAAAGAAAGAAGCGCTGATGAGCTTTCCTCAGCAATAAAAAAGCTTGAGGAAGCAGGAATTGAGATAAGGCACAGGTATGTTACTGGAATATACCACATAAGGATTGATGATTATGAAAAAGGAATGGAAAAGATAGATGAACTGAAAAAAAGCCAGGAAATTGAGAGCATTGAGCCAGTATATAAAACAAAAATCATTCCTTAAGCCTGAAGTAAATTCTCCTGTTGCTCTTGCCCTTGTTTTCTGTCCCGATGATTTCTATTCCCCTGATTTCAGAAACATTCTTCAAATGTGTTCCGCCGCACGCCTGCTCATCAATTCCTTCAATTGCAACAACCCTTATAACCTGAAGGGATTCTGGAAGCATCTTCCTTAATTTCACAAGCCCGGGAATCTTGAATGCCTCTTCCCTTGGAAGGAACCTTATTGTTACAATATGCCCTTCACTTATTATCCTGTTTGCTTCTTCCTCGTAATGCCTGATTTTCTCCTTGTCAAAATTTTCAAGGGAAAAATCAACGCGAGTCTTGTCAAGCCCGATCTGGTTTCCTGTAATTTCAGTCAGGGGCTCCTCTTTTGTGATGACTGAGGAAAGCACATGGCACGCAGTATGGTATCGCATAAAGGCATACCTTCTTTCCCAGTCAATTGAGCAGTGCACAACAGCGCCATTTGATATTCCCAGTTCAGAAGCATTTTTGTCAATCTCATGTATTATGCTTCCTGAATCTTTCCTGACCATGACAACCTTTGCGGATTTCCCTTCAAAGGAAATCTCGCCACGGTCTGCAGGCTGCCCGCCTGATTCAGGATAGAAGAAAGTTTTGTCAAGAACAACAAGATTTCCCTCTGCTGAAATTACGCCTGCATCAAATTCTTTGGCATAGCAGTCTGAAAGATAAAGCATTTCTGTCATAAAACCACCAAGAGCAATGTTCCTGGCATTTATTATTTATATTTATTGAATAAAAACAGTAAAACAAGCAACAGAAGCAATAAAACCTGAAAAAATTAATAAGCAGGAAATCAATAGCACGGAATAATGGGAAGCATAGAAAAGATATCTGTTTCAGATTTTGACCTGAAGAAGGCAGTTGAGTGCGGGCAAATCTTCAGGTGGGACTTTATAGACAGATGGTATTACATCACAATAGGAGAATTTATCCTTAAAGCTAGGCAGAGGGGAAACCTGCTTGAATATGAATGCTCAAAGCCAATTGGTAAGGATTTCATAAAGAATTATTTTACCCTTTCCTCTGATTCAGGCAGGATGAGAAGAAGCATAGAAAAGGACGATAAGATAAGGGCTGCTGTAAAGAGCGCATCAGGGCTTCACCTGATAAATCAGCCCCCTTTTGAGTGCATGATAAGCTACATTGCATCCTCAGCATCCAACATTCCCAGGATAAAGAAGAACATGAACTCAATCTCAAGAAGTTTTGGGAAAAGGATTGCATTAGGAGATTATGAGTCATACTCCTTTCCAAAGCCAAGCGAGTTTTTGAAATGCAAAAATATTGAAAGGGAATTGAGATGCTGCGGGCTTGGCTTCCGCTCAAAATTTTATCCTGATATCATCAATGTTATATGCTCTGTTTCAGGTTCAGGAAATCCTGATTTGGAATTTGAGAAATTCTTCAGCAGGCTTAAAAAAATGAAGTATGAAAATGCAAAATCAGAGCTTGTCAGGCTTCCGGGCATAGGAAGCAAGATTGCAGACTGCATTCTCCTGTTTTCGCTTGGCTTTACAGAAGCATTTCCAACAGATGTGTGGATAAGGCGTGCAGTTCAGGAGATGTATTTTCCCAATGAAAACATAACAAGCAAAAAGGCAGAGGAATTTGGGAGGGAATATTTTGGAAGGTACGCAGGATATGCCCAGGAGTGCATCTACTACTGGAGGAGGCTTATTAAATGAAGCACTTTGAAATCACAGGAACAGTGTTCTCCGGATTAGGTGAGGCAGGAAACTACATGAACATGCCTGAATACAAGGAAAGATTCAGGAAATACCTGGGATTTTCAACTTACTTAGGGACCCTTAACCTGAAAATCGCAAAGGATGATTTGCAGAAAATTTCCTCGCTTGAGGCAATTTTAATTCCCGGATTCTCAGTAGGAAGCAGGAATTTTGACAGCATTAAGTGCTA
>JAPLZQ010000006.1 GCA_026394965.1 Candidatus Woesearchaeota archaeon | reverse complement strand
ATCATATGCCTCAATAAAATCAAGATAACATATGTCTTTCTCATATGAGAATTTGGATAGTTTTTCTGCCTGTTCTCTTTTCATATAAATTCCCTCGGGAAAATGTGTTATCATCAGACTGAAATCTTCTTTAAGAGAAAGATTGTAGAGGGCTTCCATGGGCTGTCTCACGTTCTCGAATACCTGCTCAAATGGCATGTTTGCAATTTCTTTATAAAAAATGTCAAATGCTTTCTGGCGAAAGTGTGCGTGGACATCATAAAATATTTTTTTATAAAAAATTTCAAATGCTTTCTGGCGGAAGTATGCTAGGATATTATGAGAAATGTTATTATTTATAATTGCAGTTTCCTTAAGGTAAGAGGCATACATCTCATTAGTATTTTTTTCTATTTCACTAATATTTTCAACATCGCTTGCGTGATGGGCAATTATGACAAGGTCAGGATTGTATTTGAGCCCTTTTACTTTTAATTGCTCCACCTCCTGCAGAGTGTTGTATCCTCCCACGCCAAGATTCAGCACTTCAAATCTTTTACCGCTGATATTTAGAGAGTTAAGCATCTGCTCAAGGCAATAGGAAAAAGTTTCATTATCATTTACACCAAATCCCTCAGTAAATGAATCCCCCAGCACAATTATCCTATAAACACCTTTTGGCTTCTCAATTGAGTAATCCCTGCCTCTGAAACCATCTGAATTGACAGTTTCAATTGTCGTTCTGTTAAATTTTACCCAGTAGCCATAAACTTGTACTCTGGTGTTGGGCATTATCTCATAAATTAGGATTGGATTGTCAGATAACATTCTGTTTGAACTGTTAAAACCTTCTGCTGATTCATTGCTTAAATTTGTTATGAACTCAGTTCCATGCGAACTCCTGATTGAGATCATTAAGTAAGCTGCAAAAAGCAAAGTTATTACTGCTATTAAGACTGTCTCTAATCTTTTTGATATCTCTGATTTTTTCATTGGGTAAACAACCATTTTGATTTATATGATTCCAGTTTATTTAATTTTTTGTGAATTGTAATGGATTTTCAATTGGAAGAATCCCTGTTTTCTTTTCACTTAGCTCAAGTAAGATAAGAACAAAGGATAGAGTTAAAATAATAAGCAAAAGGATTGTTTTAATGTTTATTTTAATGCTTGTTCTCATTTTTCATTCACGGAATAGGATAAACAAAATATGCTGGGGCAGGAGCATTAAGTTTCTTTATTATCAAAAAAATAATTATTGCAATAATCAATAAAAGAGATCCTATGATAATGTTGTCTTTCATTCGGTTCATTTTTTACCTCAACCTCTTCAGTTCCGCCTCAAGAATTTTTCTTGACTCAGCGATTTCAAGCAGGGCTTTAACTGTTTCGGATTCAGAGTCTGCAAGAATCTTTCTTGGCTTTCGTGAAAAAATCCTTGCATTTGCCCGCTTAATGCTTCTTACCGCCATTGCCTTAAAATTGCCCATCTTTTTAACTATTTCAGCCCTTTTTTTAACAGGCTCAAACACCTGGTCGTAGCAGCTCATAAGGCATCCGGGGCATTCCCCTTCAGCCGCCTTTTTTCTCATATCTGAAAACTTATCAGAATTCCAGATGTTTGTGAAAGTTTCTGATTTGAGATTCCCAAGTGGCTCCTTGAAAGCCCAGCACGCATATACATTTCCAATATTATCAACTGCACATGTTTTTTCAAGAGCAGAACAGTGCTTAACCTTGAGCGTTCCCAGGAAATAGTCAGGCATTGCGCGCAAATATCCTTTTGGATTTATGCTTATCCCGCAGTAATCTGCAAATTCAATTGCCTTTTCAATCTCTCTCTTAAACTGGGGAATGTCATTTTCAGAGAGCATAAAATCAGATGCCTTGGCTGGGTCCGAAAGAAAATCAGCTGAAAATGGCTGGAATTTCACAGTTGTTGCGCCCGTGTCTATTGCAAGGCTTATTGCAAATCTCATGAACAAATAATTCTTCCCGCTAACAGTCATTGCAATTGTTGTCTCAATTCCCGCCTTTCTCAGCAGCTTAAGGGCATTCAGTGCCTTGTCAAAGTTGCCTTTTCCCCGGATTGCGTCATGAATGTGTTTTGGCCCATCAATTGACACATTCACTACTCGCACTCCTGAATTTTTCAGACTTTTAGCAATGCTCTCATTTATCAACGTGCCGTTTGTTGGGATTGACACAGCAATTCCTTTTTTATGGGCAAAGGATATGATTTCAAATATGCCTTCTATAAGAAGAGGTTCGCCTCCAGAAATAACAATGCTTTTTACCCCTGCCCTTAAAAAATCGCCTATTGCGCTCTTGAAATCATCCGTGCTCATTTTGTCTTTTTCGCTTTTAATTGGGATATCACACATTCTGCAGTGCAGATTGCATTTTGATGTTGCGGAAATCACTACCTCTTCTGCTTTCATTTTTCGCTTTCCTCCTCTGAAATTCCGTCAAAATGCTTCAGAGTGCTTTCAAATGCGTTTATCTCCTCAAGCGCCTTAAGGATAAAGTCCCTCTTAATGCTGCTGCTTATCCTGGAGCGGTTTATTTCATAGGCAAATTTTGCTGTTATTTGCTTGAGGCTTTCGGAGTCGGGCCTTGCCCAGCATGTCTGAAGGCAGCTTTTGGTGCATTTCTTCATAAGCGCCCTTGATTTGCCTGCTGCCTTTGATTCCCAGACTTTCTTAACTCCGGATTTTGCATTTCCGAATGTGTCTCCGCAGATTTGCATATTCCCATCTGGCCCGATATTCAGGAATTCAAAAGGATTGCACTGCCAGGCATCATGCAAGTTTTCCCCGTTGAAATATCTTAAGAACAGCGAAGGGTCATGCAGGAACGCCACAAAACCGTTTTTTTTTCTGTATTCAGTTATTCTGTCCATCTCTTCCTTGAATATTTTAAGGTCTTCCTCATTTGGCCATAAGGGGCCGTGTGTCTTTGTCCTTTGCATATCTGTCTGATTTATTATTACAGGATGATACACTATGACATCTGCTCCAAGATTCTTTGAAAGCCTCATTATCTCGGATAATTCTGTTATGTTCTGGCGCATCATTGTTGTCCATGCAGATATCTGAGGTCCTTTCCCAATTTTTTTCCTGGCTTCAGAGAGGAGCCTTATCGCCCTCTTGGCTTTTTCAAAAGAGCCGGGAATTCCCCTTATTGATTCATATGCCTCGGCTGTTGCGCCGTCAAGCGAAATTGCAATGTTTCGAAGCCCTGATTTCACTATTTTATCTGTCAGTTCCTCATCAATCAGCTGCCCGTTGCTTACAATCTCTGTGGGCATTCCAAGAGAAGATGAGTATTCAATAAGTTCAAAGATGTCTTTTCTCAGGAAGGGCTCTCCCCCTGTAAAAAGTATTGTCTGATCCCCACCGAATTCGCTTATCTCTTTTATAATTTTCTTCAGCTCATCTGTGCTCATTTCATCACAGGCGCCAAGCTTTTTTACTCCACACATCCTGCAGTCAAGAAGGCACCTGTTTGTAACGCTTAGATAAACCCAGTGCGGACCTACAAGCGCCCGGTTGATTATTTTTGAGAAATAGAATCTTGCATTTAGAAGGAATAATGAGAATGCTTTTTCAGGAGAGTAATTCGGTGAACTTTTTTCAGAAATCAATTCTGTATACGCTGATTCCTTTTCTTCCAAAGGTTGAGCTGCCTTTTTATTCCCTATCCTCTTCTCTATGTCCTGCTTTATCTTATTTATGGTTGAAAGGACATACTCTATTTCTTTCAAGTCAGTGTGCATTTTTATTCGGAGATTTTCATCTGATTTGTGAAGAAGAAGAATCTTCTCATATTTTTCAAGATTATTCCTTATAAGAGTCATGTACTCTGCAATCTCGCTTCCGCTTTCAATATACCTTATGAAATTCCTGATTTCAGACAGATACATATTCCATAAGTTCTCTGCATGAGGCATCAGTGCGCAGCCCTGCACGCACTCCTGCCTGCAGTTCTTGACTGCAACTCTTGCTTCCTTAGCCTTGTCTGAATCCCAGATTTCTGAAAGGCTTTTTTCCCGGAAGTTTTCAATGTTTGAAAAATTCCTTGAATCAACAGGACAAACAAGCCCTACATTGCCCCAAAGCCCGACAAAAAGCCTATTGTATCCAACAAAGCATTTGTTTGCTTCAAATTCTCCCCTAAAATACTGGCTTATCATCTTTGCATCAAAGATTATGTCAATCTTTGAGCGCTTTTTGCATTTCTCCATTTCTGAAAGAACCTGGCTGAGGCGCTTAAGCCTTGATTTGGGTATCCACAGGCTGCTCTTGTTGTTCTGCCTGAACATCTTGGTATTGTCCACGAGAACTGGCTGGAACCTTATTCCTGTTACTCCAAGATTCTCAACAAAATGTATAAGCGGAATTACCTCATCAAGATTCTGGTTCATAATAACAGAAACCAGGCTTATGTGCAACTTTTCATTACCCTTCTCTGACTTTATTCTGTTGATTTCCCTTATTGCATTTATGGCATTTGAAAAAACTCCTTTCCCCCTTATGTAATCATGGATTTTTTCAAGCCCGTCTATTGAAAAGGTAATGTAAGAAAGCGATGAATCAGCAATCTTCTCAGCCACATCATTGTTTATCAGTATTCCGCTTGTGTTTACAGAAGTGATTAATCCCTTGGCTTCAGCATAGTTTACAATCTCAATGAAATCATCGCGGACAAATGGCTCTCCTCCTGTAAGGTAAAGCTCAGATATGCCTATCTGCGCTGCCTGCTCTATAAGAGATTTAACCTCCTTTGTAGACATTTCCTCTTCAATTTTTGATGGATTTTTTGCAATGCTGCACATCCTGCATCGGAGAGGGCATCTGTGTGTTATGCTTATCTGAAGGGTCTCCGGACTTACAAAAGTGCTGTTAAGCACTCTTGAGAAGTAGAACCCTGAATTTTTTTCAAACTCCAAAAAATGCAGATTTACATCAGACATTCAGAACGTCTCCACGGAATTTCCGTATTATCCTCTTGGCATTCCTTATCTCAGACAATGCATATGCGGGGTTTGTGCTTCCTTTTCCAAAAAAAGCAAGGCACTTTTCAATAGGGCTTAAGTCGCATTTTGATTTTATTGTCTTTTCATAATTCCCCAAAATTTTCAGCGCATAAAAAGCATTTTTACTTTTGCCTCTTGGAATGCTGCTTGCAAATCTTTTTGAAATTTTCTCAAGGCTTTCAAGTTCGGGCTTCAGGACGCATGCCTGAAGGCATGGCTTTGCGCATTTCTTTATTCCTTTTCTAAGTTTGTTTGCGCATGCTGAGGTGAAAAGCTCTTTAAGCGAGTGCTCAGTTGATTCGCCGTAATTTGAATCGCACATCCAAAGCGAACCCCTGCTGTTTATCACAATCCTGATGTAGCCGTCATAGCACTTTATGTTTTGATGCTTCATTGTTCCGGCATAGTAATCCTTAATCAGTTTCAGGACAATCGGTTCAACAAATATCAAATCAGAATATGCTTTGTCCTTCTTCATGCGAAGAAGCTCATTTATGCTCTGTTCAAGTATAGGTATTCTCTCTCTTGGAACCCAAAGCTCATCCCTTGTCAGCCTTTTGTGCATTGAGAGATTGTCTGAAAGCATTGGCTGGAAGACAATTATGTTGCATCCAAGCCTTTTTGCAAGCCTTGCCATGTCAGGAAGCTCCTCAAGATTCCTGTTCTGGACAACGCAGTTTATCCCTGCAGTAAGACCTCCATTCCGGATTTTTCTGCTGTATTTTGTTATGAGGTTTATTGCATTAACTCCTTTCTTAAATGAGCCTTTTCCGCGCACATAGTCATTGTTTTTCATAAGCCCGTCTATTGAGATTGTGATATGGTCTATTCCTGAATTGGCTATTTCCTCTGCTGTTTTCTCATTTATCAGAGTGCCGTTGCTTATCACGCTTACATGCCTTATCCATTTTTTCTTTGCATAGTTGGAAATGTCTATGACAAAATCCCGTAGAAACGGCTCCCCTCCTGATATGATAAGATGAGGTATGCGTAGCTCAGACATATCACCTATTATCCTGAAGCACTGCTCCTTTGAAAGTTCGCCTTTTATGTCCTGCCGCCAAAGGTTGCACATCCTGCAGCGCAGGTTGCATTTTGCAGTTATCTCAAGATAAACATTTTCCGGCGGGACAAGAATCTTTCCAACCAGCCTTGAAAGATAAAATCCTGCTTCGTTCCTGAATTTTTCAAGTTCTGCTTCCATGAGATTCATCTGATTAATTCATCTGATTATTTATTTTCATCAATGGGAATTATTTTTTTGGCAAAAGTTCGAAACACTTTTTCGCGCCACTCCCTTTCTTTAATGTTTGAATTGCTGCTGTACCAGTTTCCATTCTTGTTACTGTCCTTCTCATTAAGGTAATAATCAAGGTTAAGGTCAAATGCCTTCACGCTGAATCCTTCCTCTTTCAGCTTTGATGCAAGATAGCATATGCCCAATGGAGGCATGCTTACGCCATAAGGGGGCAGGTGCGCCAGGGATATATGCATCTTCTCTTCTTTTTTCATTTTAATAACGCCCCTGCTATTCTTGAAATTGCCTCTGAATCCCTGCGCGAATGGCATGCCTGAAGGCATGGAGAGTTGCACTCAAAAATTTTTTTTCTTAGAATGGATGCCTCTTTTGAGTTCCAGCATTCTGCTATTTTCTTTTCCCTGACATTTCCGCACAACCCGTGGCATATGTAAACATGAAATTCCGGCTTTGGATTGTGGGTGCATAATGCAACTATGAGCGTCTTATACCCACCAAAGCATTTCCAGTCATTTTTTCCAACTTTATTCCGGTAATATTTCTTGAAAAGTCTTATGCCTGGTTCCTCATAAAGCCTTAAGTGTTTTCCTTTAAAGCGCTTGACTTCATCTATGCTCTTATCAAGGATTGGAAGGGATTTTTCAGAAATCCAAAACGGGGTATCTGTGCTCCTATCCCTCATTTTTGTGTTGTCTTTTACCAATGGCTGGAATGTCGCTGAATCAACATAGAGAGAGTCAAAAAATCGCATCATCCCAGGAAGGTCAGCAACATTCTCCTCCATTACTGTGCAGGCGAAACCAATTGAAAGGGGTGAATTTTTTCTTTTCCTTGCAGAATCAACAAGCTTTATTGCATTGACAACCTTGGAAAAAGCCCCTTTTCCACTGAAGAAGTCATGCGCTCTTTCCATGCCGTCTATTGAGAAGTGTATGTGCGAAAGCCCTGAATCAGCAATTTTTTCAGCAG
>JAPLZQ010000005.1 GCA_026394965.1 Candidatus Woesearchaeota archaeon | reverse complement strand
CCGCACTTGTCCCGTGACTTGTCCCGTGTTGTTTTTCAGCTGTTTTTTCATTGTTCTCTTCAATTTTCCCGCTTATTTTCTCAATCTGAAATCCCATGGCGTCAACAATTGATGCATTTTTTTCGAGGGCGAAAAGGATTTTCTCCTCGTTATTCTGCATTTCGGAAATTATTTTTTTCTGCTCAAGGATTTCCCTTTTCAGCCCTAGATGCTCTTCCCTGTTTTTCACGCTTTCCTCGACGAAGTGCCTTATCCAGAGCCCGATTTTCCCCATGTCCTCCCTTACTTTCAGAAATGAGAGGGCTACATTTGATTCAACAACAGGAACATTTGCAGAATTCTCCTTTTTCCTGAAAAACTGTCCTATCCACCCCATAATCGCATTTTAATGGCTGCTTCTATAAAAATCTTATTGAAAATTTCAGGGCGATTTCAGAGTGTTGAGAGAGAGGCACAGCTGGTTTAATTAATCGCAGAAACCTTTTGGAATGAGGTTCATATAGCAAAAGTGAGGGTTTCTTTGATAGGAAAAGCCCTTTTTCAGGTAATCTTTTTATATTTGGGGCTTATTCCCCTTAAAAATGGAAAAATCAGATAAGCCCTGCTTTTTGAAGAAACTTTCCTCTTTTGAGCTTTCCCTGCTCTTGTCTGAGCTTAAGTTTCTTGAAGGGGCAAGGCTACAGAAGGTGTATCAGCCAGAGGAGAGGCAGTTCTTTTTGCAGTTTTACGTGCCTTCCAAGGGCAAAAGCATCTTAAGGGCTGTTTTTCCCTCACTTTTGTTTATTGGGCAGGAAAAGCCCGATTCTCTCAAAAATCCATCAAGGATGGTCTCGCTTCTTAGAAAATATCTTGAAAACTCCCAGCTTTCCTCAATCTCGCAGATTGGGTTTGAAAGGATAGTAAAGCTGTCCTTCACTATCAAAAGTGAGAGTTACTCCCTTCTGATTGAGCTCTTCAGCAAGGGCAATCTTATCTTATGCAAGGAAGAGGATGGAAAAAGCATAATCCTCGGGCTTCTTGAGAGCCAGAGCTGGAAAGACAGGATTTTGAAGCAGGGTGAGGAGTATAAGCTTCCCCCGTCACTGATAAGCCCGTTCAGCCTTAAAAGCGATGAGTTTAATGCCCTTATTTCCGGTTCAGACAGGGAAGTTGTCAAATTCCTGGCTATTGAGTTTGGTTTCGGCGGGCTTTATTCAGAGGAGCTCTGCCTTATTTCAGGGGTTTTGAAAAGCAAGATTTCATCCTCGCTTAGCACAGGCGAGAAAGAGGCGCTTTTCTCTGCAATTTCATCAATCCAGAAAAGGAAGCTGTGCGCTTCTTCTGTCTATAAGAAAGATTCAGACGAGCTTGTTGATGTTGTCCCGGTTGAGCTTCTCTTCTACAAGGATTTCAGGAAAGTTCCTTATGAATCATTCAGCTCAGCGCTTGACTCTTCCTTCGGTAATATCGAGCTCTCGTCATTTTCAGAGCAGGGCAGGGCGTCAATTTCAGAGGACAAGGAAATGAAGAAGATTCAGCGCCTTATCGAGGAGCAGGGGCTCTCGGCAGCCCGCCTTGAGTCTGAGTATTGCGAAAACCAGAAGAAGGCAGAGTCAGTTTACAATCATTATTCAGAGATAAAAGAGGTTTTTGATTTTCTCAAGGAGGAGCTCTCGCACTCGTCTGTAAGCGAGGCTTTTGAAAAATTGAAAACATTTAAAAGCGTAAAGGGATTTGACAAAAAGGAGAGAAAGCTCACAATGGGCTTTGAAGATTAGACGATAAAATGCCTGAAAATTCCAATACTTTGAACTCAAGGGGAATTCTTGTAATCCGCCCGAATCTGCTTCTTGCGCTTTTTTCAGGAATTCTAAAGCTGGGCTTTTTTTTCGGGCTCATATACGGAGTTTATGAGCTGATTGTGTTCAGCGCAGGCGAGGACCCGTTCATTGTTTTTTTTGAGATTTTTTCAGTGGATGTTTCTGCTGTTTTTCCCTTCATTAAATACGCTCTTGTCCTTCTTTCCCTGATTTACCTCTTTTACATCACAATCTCGCTTAATCTCCTGAAGATTGAGTTTTCAGACGAAAAAATCATCTTTTATTCGGGAATTATCATGCTTAGCACAAGATATCTGGACTACTCTGATGTAATAAGGACAAATTTCAAGTCTTATAATCCTCTTAAGGCAGGAAGCATCAAAATGGAGTTTACCGGCGAACTCCAAAGCATTGAGATTCCATATCTTGCAAACTCGCAAAAAAAGGCAGGGCTTGTCATTTCACGGGTTTCTGAGTCGCAGTTAAAGAGCCTTTCTGAGAGGATTTACCTTGCAAGCAAGGGGAGCGTTGAGAAGGAGATCGTGGACAAGATTATTTCAGCTGTCAGGCAGGAGAACTTCTCAAGGCAGGGCTTTGTAACACAGATAGCAAACATTGCAAAAAAGCAAAAGATAGGAAACGACGTGTTTGAGGTTATCCTCTCATACATGCTCAAGACAAACAAGATTGAGAAAAAGGACATTATGTCAGTGATGTTTGAGCTTATGGGACAGGGGGTAATCTCCAGGAAGGATGTCTCAGAGGTTCTTTTCAAAATAAGCGGGGAAAGGATTTAATCATTCAGTTTTGTCGTCTAATTTTAAGTCAAGCTTCTTCCCGATGCAACGCTCAAAAAGGGTGAGAAAGGTCTGCTGTTCAGGCTTAAGCCCTGCTGCAACAACAAGCTTTGCAAGCTCATAGCCATCTATCCTTTCCTCTGAGTAAAATGATTCATCAACCTCTTCTGTTCCTGCTTTTTTACCCCTTCCCAGAAAAAGCAGGTTTTCCATGCTCTTTTTGCACATGAATCCGTCGTTAATCTGAATCACAATATCGCGCTTTTTTCCTGAACTGCCTTTCGTTTCAAGGCTAAAGCTCCCTTTTTCAAGATCAGCGTCTATTCTTCCCCCGTCAATCTCCTTTAAGTATCGCTTCCCTTTCAGAACAAAACCGCATTTCAGAAGCGAAAGAGCAGCAAGCTTTCTCACAAAATCAGAAAATGCCATCTCCTTAATCTCTTTGTCGCCTATAAAATCAGATTCCTTAATCTCTTTTTCAGGCTTTTCTGATATCACTTTTCCAAGGTATTCAGAAACCTTCTGCCTTGGCCCTTCCTTTGTCCACTCTTCAGAAACCCAGTATGCATACCTGTGGTTTCCATGTCCTTTTACTCTTATGAAAGCCATTTTTGGTTTTGGGCACAAAGAAATTCCTCTTTGAAAATTATGAAACATCAGTATTTTTAGGCACTATGAATTATAAGGAATTTCTTGTGCAAGAAATGCCTCCTGCATTTCTTTGCATTAGGCAATATATAAAATTTTGTAAAAAAGTGAGAGTTAGCTCTCTTCGCTATTTTGAAATGAGCGCTTTAAAAAGCCCCTCTCTTAATCTTCTTAAACTCCTGTTTTATCGGGATTATGTAGCGCTTTTCAACTTCAGAAATGTCCAGAGACAGTATTTTAGGCCATTCCCGCCTTAATTCATTCCTGTTCTCATTTATTGCGATTGTGTTTATCAGGTAAGGTATTGAGCTATCATCCCTGACATCAGGATAATGCATTTCATCCTCAATATTTGCCAGCCCCTCTCTGAAAAAGCCCAATGCATCATTGTATTTTTTGAGCCTTTTTTGCTCTTCAAAAATAAGGTTAAATGAGCCGAATATTTCATTGAGAGACATTAAACCAGCCTCTAATAATCTCAGGCTTTTTTCGCTTATTCCTTTCAAAAGCATAA
>JAPLZQ010000004.1 GCA_026394965.1 Candidatus Woesearchaeota archaeon | reverse complement strand
TGCACAAGAAATGTAAAACATTTCTTTGTACAAAAAACGGCGCCATATATCTCATAATTAAAGTACCAAAAATTCGCCAAGCGAATTTTGGCACAAGAAATTCCTTTGGAATTTCTTTGTAATGAATTTTAGCGCCGTTTTTTGTATAAATTTTTAAACAAGAGCGGATTCATTAACTGCATGCAGAAGATATTCATAGAAGCGCATTCTAAAGTGAAAATAAGCCTTCCTGGAGGGGAAATTTCCAAGCTTCCGAAAAGAATCGGGCTCTTCACAACTGTCCAGCACATAAGGGAAATGCCAAAAGTCAGAGAAGAGCTTGAAAAAAACGGAAAGATTGTCCTGACAGGAAAAGGGAAAAGAACTGCATATCCCGGGCAGGTGCTTGGATGCGACGCTTATGGGGCAGAAAGAATTTCAGGCGAAGTTGATGCATTCCTTTACATAGGAAGCGGAAAGTTCCACCCGATTGGAATCGCCCTTTCAGGAAAAAAGCCTGTTTTCTGCTTTGACCCGTTCTCAAAGAGGTTTGAAAAGCTGGATGAAAAGGAAGTTGAAAAAGTCATAAAGAAGAAAAAGGGGGCGCTTGTCAAGTTTCTCAGCTCAAATGAGATAGGGCTTCTCGTATCAATAAAGCCGGGGCAGTCAATAATCAGGAATGCAATCCTTGCAAAAGGAAAAATTGAGAAG
The DNA here is from genome assembly GCA_026394965.1 of Candidatus Woesearchaeota archaeon. Taxonomy (NCBI): domain Archaea; kingdom Nanobdellati; phylum Candidatus Woesearchaeota; species Candidatus Woesearchaeota archaeon. The sequence goes on along the minus strand of JAPLZQ010000004.1, from coordinate 6,673 downwards.
CTTGGGAAAAGGTGCTATATTCTCCTCTTTGACACCCTGGATTTCAGCGAGCTTGATAATTTCCCGTTTATTGAATGCTTTGTAAACATGGCCTGCCCGAGAATTAGTGAGGATTACCTGCTCATGAAAAAGCCGGTTGCAGAATACAATGAGATATCAGCATATCTTAAATAATAGGGAAAGAATAAGAAAGGAAGCGGTAAAAAAATGAAAAGCAGGAAAACCAATTCATCAAAAACAAAAAATAAACGGTTTATAGTAATGGATGCGCCGATTATTGAAAGGGCAATAGCCTTTTTCACAGATATAATGATTCTAAGGTTTACTGCAATGCTCCCGTTTGAGTGGAGGCTTAACAAATTTGCCGAGCTCATGGAAAAAGAGATTGGAAGTTCAGGATTTTCAGCAAGCTATTCATACCTTTCAATCCACCCCGAAATATCAAGCCAGATTCTCTATCTTGTTTCAGGACTGTCGCTTGCATGCGTATTGTATTTTGCCCTCATGGAGTTCTTCCTTGGGCAGACCTTTGGAAAGATGCTTCTGAAAATAAGGGTTGTTCCTGCAATCGCAGGGAATTCCGGCAGGGATAAACCTGAAAGGATAGGGATTTTGCAGGCTCTCGGGAGGAATATCATTCTCTTCCCGGTATTCCCGATTGTGCTTTTCTGGATAGCAGACCCGCTGTTTATGCTGCTGAGAAAAGACAGAAGAAGATTAACTGAGATTATAACCTCAACAAAAACAGTTAAATACCAGGAATACTAAAAAAAAGTTTTAACAAGCAAAAAAGGGGCAGAAAGATGGAAAAAAGAATATTCGTGATTCCGGTTTTCGCATTCTTAATGGCCATCTTCACAATTCTCAGCAGCACAGATGCATCTGCATCTTTCCTGATTACTCATGAATGCTATGAGCTCCACTGCTTTGCAGACGGAAAGATTATGTGGAGAATAAACATAACAAACACTGAAAGGGAAACAATATACATAAGCAGGATAAGGCTGAGGGACATCTTGGGAAACGAAATAGCGCATTATGACCTTAAGACAGAGATTCTTTTCTCTGAAACAGAGATAGTTGCAATGGAAGGGACTGTTCCAAAGGCAACAAACTACACATACTTATTCTACAATCCCTGCTTCACTTTCTTCAAAAGGGAAGGGGACAAGATAATTGAGCAGGACGAAAGGTGCTACCCTCTTAAAAACATAACAGTGATGCCAAAGCCCATAATACGATGCTTGAGAGAATCTGACTGCAATGAGAATATGAGCTGCGAGCGGGGACTATGCTTTCCTGTAAAATGCATTGAATGCCAATACATAAAAGAGCACAAATGTTTAGAATATGAATGCTGCTCAAACGAGGAATGCCTTCCTGAAGAATACTGCTCTGAAAATTCATGCACACCCCTTTCATGCAGCGAAGATGAGATGGCTTCTGAAAACAAGTGCAGGAAATTCTCATGCCCATTCCTGAATAAGCCAAAAAGCCACGAATGCGTGCAGGACAAATTGCTCATAATAATTTTCATATCAGGCGCAGGGATTATCGTATTCTCAATAATTACATTAGTTCTTTTGAAGGTAAGGATAGGCAAGAAAAGCATTCCTGCCTTTTTCTCAGAAAAGAGAAAGGCTGCATTTCACAAGAGGATGGAAGAAAAGCTTCTCAAGGAGATAAAAGTTCATCTTGCCCTAATGAAATACCTGAAAAGCGAAGAAGAGATAAAAACCAGCAGGAATGAGATAAGAAAATATGAGATGGAAGCGGGAAAGCACAGGAAAGAATGGCAGAGGATAATGGGAGTAAAAATCTGCCCTGAATGCGGCTCACTGGTAAAATCGTCTTTAAGGCTATGCCCGAAGTGCAATGAAAAACTGCACTAGGAATTCGTTGGGATAATCATATTCTCCAGCGGGGTTGTAACAGATTATTTCAACATTTTCAGCTAAAAACAGCGGAAAATTCCGTTGAAGAATCAACAGTTTTTTAAATTTGGAAGGCAAATTCTTTTTAGGGTGAAACTTTTTGAAAGGAAAGATGCTTTGCGCAATATGCATACCAACAAAAAATGAGGAGGAGAATATAGAACGATTAGTCAGAGAAATTATTTCCTTGAGTGTTAATGGCAAAACAATTAAGATAATCCTGATAAATGACCCATCAAAAGACAGCACCTACGAGAAGGAGCTTAAGCTGGAAAAAGAGCATAAGGGAAAAGTTTTTGTAATAAGAAACAGCAGGAAGCCCGGGCTTGGGAGTTCCTATGCAACTGGATTTGATTTTGCAGTTAAAAAGCTCAAGGCGGAAATAATACTGACAATGGATGCTGATTTCAGCCATAACCCAAAAGATATTCCTGCTCTGCTAAAAGCGCTTGATGATTCTGACATTGCTATCGGCTCAAGATACATTAAGGGAGGAAAAATCATCGGATGGAGTGCTTTCAGGATTATAACGAGCGCACTGGCAAATCTTATCGGAAGAAAGGCAACAGGGGGAAAAATCAAGGATGTCACAAGCGGACTGCGGGCATACCGAAGCATCGCGCTTGGGAAAATAAGATATGATTCGGGAATAAGGGGGTATGCATTTCTGCTTTCTGTTCTCTGCGAAGCAGGGAAAAAAGGGTTCAGGATTTCCGAGATTCCAATAAATTTCACAAACAGGAAAAAGGGAAAGTCAAAGCTTAAGCAAAAAGACATTCTGGAATTTCTCGTGCTTGCTTTGAAGGAAATCTCCTTAAGGGCTTTTCAGCCCAAAAAAAAGCAGCAATTATAAATAGCATTAATCAAATTGAAATAACTGGCAATGAGGGTAATAAGAAATTAAAAAAATGAAAAAAAAGGCAGACAATTGGGATTATGAGAAGAGGAAAGGGATTTTTTCCAATTCAAGCAACCTTAGAATCATAATACTTCTCTTAATTCTCGCATTTGTCTTTTTCAGGACAAACAGCTACAGCGCAGGATACAGCTACCCAATGCACATAGACGAATGGCAGCACACAGCCCAGATAATCTCAATTGCAAACAGCAGAATAAACTGGAACCCTTATTTTGGAGAGCCTCACCGGGACCTTGAAATAGGATTTCACATGTTCTGGGCGCCATTTGCAGCAGCGCTTGGGGAAAATGCATTCATACGCCTTTATTCAATCCTTCCTGCAATATTTGCAGTGCTTTCCTCAATTGCGCTTTTTCTGCTTGTAAAAAAGATTTCAAAATCATATTGGACAGCTGTTTTTTCCATCCTGTTTTTCGCATCTCTTAAGAGCAGCGTAAACCTTCTCGGAATAGGCTTTTTCACCCCAATGACAATGAGCTTTCCGCTGATTTACCTTTTCATGCTTTTTTTCATGGAAGGGATTTCAGAGGGGAGCAGGAAAAAATTCATGATTTCAGGGCTTTTATTCCTGCTCATAACAGCAATACACCCGCCTTCTGCAGCAATACTGGCGCTTCCGGCATTAGCATGCCTTATCATGGAAAGGAAATTCATTGAATCTGAAAAAAAACTTATTCTTGGAATATTCATTGCAGGAGCTGTTCTTTCTGTTCTTGCGGTTTTTCTCCTGAAAAAGCCAGATACCTCATTTTTTGGCGCAATAAAAAGCTTTTTTGTTTTCCCCCTCGGCTGGACAGGGCTTGAGATAAAGTATTTCCTGCCATACCTTTACTCAATACCTGCAACAATCCTTGCCCTAATCGGGATATATGCCGCTTTTGCCAAGCCCAATGAAAGATTCATAGTTGTGTTTGCGATATTTTCAACAGCATTGACTTTCCTGTTCAACAATTATGAGTTCAGCGTGCTTGCGCCATACCAGAGGGCGATATATTACGCATTAATCGCGCTTGTCCCTCTCTCTGCAATAGGGCTTTACGAATTCATGAAATTTATTGAGAGAGAATCAGCAGAAGTCCTTAAGGCAGGAAAGACAGCATCAAAAATTATAGGGATAATTGTTATAATTCTTGTGTTCTTCTCGGTTTTTTCATCAAGGTATGATGCAGTGGACAGCAGGAAGAAATATGCTGAGATGGTTGTATATGACAATGACTATGCTGCGCTGAGATTCATAAGAGGACAATTTCAGGATAAAGTTGTTTTAACTCCTGTTTTCATGAATTCTGCAGTCTACCCGGCATCCTTAAACCGGGTGCAGTCGCTCCTTCCTGCGCAGCTTGGAACTTTTGACAGGCAGGAAGAAAGGATTGAGGATGCAATAAGCTTCTATGATTCCCAGAAATACGGCAACTGCACAGAAGGGGACAAGATAATACGCAAGTGGAATGTTGAAATTATAGTTTCAAGGTACGAGCTTAAATGCCCGTTCAACTACGAGAAGATTTATGAGAAAGGAGACATTGTATACGAGGTTGTTTAGGAAAATTCAGGGATTTTTCCACAATTTTCTATTCTATAATTTTCTATAACTATTTAATGCAAGAAAAAGTAAGCAAAAAAAGTAAAAAATAACAAGAAAAGAATTAAATATTCCCGGAAAGATTTCCTGAACTCGCGAACTGCGTCCTGATAAACGGGCTGTTCAGTATTCTTTTCTTAATCCGGAAATAAACCCTTCCGCCTTTCACTTCCATCTGCTTATGCAACAGAATGCTGTAATCCTGCTTAACCTCTACAGTGAGGAAATTAAGTATAGTATCCTCGATATTTCCACCCCCAATTGATGACAAAAGGGAACTATTTTCCTATTTAAATATTTTGTGTATATTCTGCAATGATGCAGCAATGTAGTTACTTTAGAATAAGAAAGTTTATATATCAATAAGGTATCAAAAAAAGCAGGAAATAACTTATCAGGTTAAAAAATCGGGGGTTGATTTGATGGAAAAGAGGACAATAAGCTTCTTGATTCTATTAGAGATTCTAATGCTGGGAATTATTATGAGAGGGCACTTTTTTCTCCTTCCGCTAGGGCTGAATGAGTTTTTTGTGCTTGAGGTAAAGGCAATTGCGCTTTTCCTTTTCGCAGTTTTGAATGCAATGATGTTTTATGAGATCGCAAAAGATAGGAGATGGAATCTTTCCCACCTCTTTATATTCGGGCTATTTGCGCTTAATATGCTGTTCTCATTGAGCATATTCATTGCAGGAAGAGTATGGCTTCCTGTGCCCTGGAAATATGCTCTTATTGCAATCAATGCATTTGCACTAATAATCACATCTTCATATCCTAGAAAAGCAATCAGAAGAGAGAGAAAAAAAATTGAGCCGGTCAAAGAGATGAAGGAAGCGCCTCTCATGCAGGAAGCCCCAAAGGAAAAAGAAGACACCATCTTTGACATCTCGCAGATTGAGGACTTGAGTTCCAAAAAGACAGGAGAGGAAAGCAAAGTCCTCAATGAGGAAATGAGCGCAGAGGAGCTTCTGAAGGAATGCGCGCGAATAGAGGAAGAGAACAAGAAATCAGATAACAAGGAAAAGGAGAAAAACAGGTTCATAGCAAGCAAAAATGCAAAGATTTTCCACAGGGAGGGATGCACTCTTGGAAAGAAAATAAAAGCAAGGAGCAAAGTTTCATTTTCCTCCCCTGAGGAAGCAAGCGATTCCGGATACGAGCCGTGCAAAAGGTGCATGGCTTAGATATGCAGGTGAAAAAAATGCAGATAAAGATAAAATCACTGAGCAAAAAGGGCTTTTACCGCCTTGAGAACAACACTGAAATAAAAGAAGTCATGATAAACGAGGACATGCTCAATCCGAAAAAGGAGAGCATAGCAATAGGATTTGCAAACGATTCCTCATCAGGGATAATTGAATTCTCAGTGCCTGAATTTGAGAAGCTGGAAAAGGCAGTCAAGGACAAGATTCACCTGATAAAGAGCCTCAAGATGGATACAAAGACGCTGTATGAATAATCCTGAATAAGAAAACTTATTTTTCTAAATTTTTTCAAAATTATTTCTCAAAGGACAAGTCCCTGAAGCGCTCAAGCGCTTCCCTTTCCTGCCTGCTTAATGTCGAGGGGACTTTTATCACAACCTCAACATATTCATCTCCTGAGCCGTATCTCCCGACAATGGGCATTCCCTTCCCCCTCAGCCTGAAGCTTGAGCCTGACTGAGTTCCTGAAGGAATTTTTATGCTTGCAGTCCCTTCAATGGTCGGAACCTCAGATTCTCCCCCAAGAGCTGCTGTTGCAAATGGGATTGAAACCTTGCAGAAAATGTCATTTCCGCGCCTTGTGAAAAAATCATGAGGCTTTACATGGACAGTTATGTAAAGGTCTCCTGCCCTCCCGCCTCTTGCGCCTGCTTCGCCTTCGCCAGCAACCCGCAGGTTTGCCCCTGACTCAATTCCTGCAGGAATATCAACTTCTATGTTCTTTCTCTTCTGCGCATAGCCGTTGCCATTGCACGCCCTGCAGGGCTTTTTTGCAATGCTTCCTGTGCCGCCACACCTCCTGCAGGCAGTTGTTGAGCTGAAAATCCCAAATGCTGTCCTTCGGGTGCTCCTGACATACCCTGTTCCGCTGCAGTCAGGGCAGGAAGAAAGCTCTCCGCCATCTGCCCCTGTTCCGCCGCAGCTTGCGCACTGCTCGCTCTTCTCAAGAATGAACTCTTTTTTAACTCCCTTGGCTGCATCTTCAAGAGTTATCTCAATGCTGTGCAGCAGGTCCTGCCCTTTTCTCGCACGGCTT
>JAPLZQ010000003.1 GCA_026394965.1 Candidatus Woesearchaeota archaeon | reverse complement strand
ACAATAATATTTTTCATACTCTACAACCCGATTTACCTTTCAATCCTGAAAGGGCTCGGGATAGGGCTTGCTGCATCAATAAGCTCGTTCACATTTTTCTACAGCTATCCCGCTCTTGAAGTGAAGAGAAGGATAAGGAGCATAAAGGCAAACATGCCGTTCGCAGTAAACCACATGGCTGCAGTGTCAGCAGCAGGAACTCCTCCCATAACAATCTTCAATCTCATAGCAAAAACAAAGGAGTATGAGGAGATATCGCGGGAATTTGAAAAAATTGTGGACTACATAGAGGTTTTCGGATTTGATTCAACAACTGCAATAAGGGCGGTTTCATCAACAACCCCCTATCCGGAATTCAAGGAGATGCTGGAGGGGCTTGTATCTGCAATACAATCAGGGGCTGACACAAAGGCATTCCTGAAGCAGAAATCCTCTGAATCCATGAATTCATACCGGCTTGAGCTTCAGAAATACAATGAAACCCTTACAACATATTCAGATATTTACACAGGAGTCCTCATTGCAGCGCCCCTGTTTTTTGTGATAACCTTGACTCTCGTGAACCTCCTTGGAGGAAAGGTTGGCGGATTAAACATAACAACGGTTATGCTCCTCGGCACTTACATGATAATACCCGGGCTGAACATAATATTCCTGCTTTTCCTGCAGGCATCCCAGCCTGAAGTATGAGTAAAAATGATTAAAAGATAAGCAAAAAATATCATCATAAAAATCCGCTGAGAGCATCCTGCTCCGCACTAAAGCACAAAGAAATCTTCGAGATTTCTTGTGCGCAGAAAACTTGAAGAGTTTTCTTGCGTGCGGAGTTTGAACGGATGCTCTCTTAATCGCGGATTTTTAGGATACAACGAACGCAAAGCGTTCGTGTACACAAAATCTCGGATTTTGTTGTACAAAAAGGCGCTGTATCTCGCAACTAAAGTAATGAGTTTTAGCGCCTTTTTTGTATAAAAAGAATTAAAAAATGCAGGGTGATTATGACAACAAAGCAGGGAAATCAGGGAAGGAAAGAAAAAAATGAGAATTGAATTCAGGCACAAGTTTGCAATAGGCGCAGGGCTCGCTTTCCTGCTGGCAGACTTTCTCATGCTGAAGAATACTCCCCTCTTTGTGCCGTTCATTGCAATTGCGCTTACAATAGGATGGTCCCAGTTCTGGCTGGACTTCTTCGCAGAAAACAGGAAGCAGAAGGAAATAGAGGAAAAGTTCCCGGAATTCGTCAGGAACTTTGTGGGAGCAGTCAATTCCGGAATGTCGCCTTCTGTTGCAGTGAAGCATGTCTCAAAAGAGGATTATGGCGCGCTTTCCCAGCACATAAGGCGCCTGAGCTACCAGCTTGACTGGGCAATGCCCTTCCACAAGGCGCTCAACATGTTCGCTGAATCAACAAGAAACAGCCTGATAAAAAAGGCGGTTTCAACAGTAATAGAGGCAGAAAGCTACGGCGGAAACATAGAGGATGTCCTTGAATCAGTCACTGACTCGCTCATACAGGTAAAGAAAATAAAAGAGGAGAGAAGCGCAGGCATACACGCGCAGGTGATACAGTCATACATAATATTCATAGTTTTCCTGGGAATAGTTGTCGCAATCCAGAACTTCCTGATACCCTACATGAGCGGAGTTGGAAGCGGCTCAGTGAGCGGGCTTTTTACAATGGAAAGCTCTGGCGCAGGGCTTAGCATGCCCCAGAAAGTAGGAATTGATTTTTCAACACCCCAGGCGTTCATCTCATCAATGTCTGAGTGGATAATAAGCGTAAATGGAATCTTCCTTATGCTTTCGCTGATACAGGCGCTCTTTGCAGGGCTTGTCATAGGAAAGCTTGCTGAAGGCGACATAAGATACGGCGTAAAGCACTCGCTGATACTTATGACAATTGCATTTTTAATAATAACCTTCTCGCAGGCATTTGTAAAATGAGAAGGACAAGAACAATAATAAAGGGAATAATAATGAAAATCATAAAAAAAA
>JAPLZQ010000002.1 GCA_026394965.1 Candidatus Woesearchaeota archaeon | reverse complement strand
TCTGAAAACTGGGAAAAAGCCCCGTTATCCTTCTCCTCTTTTTTCCTAAAAGCCATTATCACCACTAATGCAAATTTTGGTGAGATTATTCCTTTATAATGCTTTTGCTTTGCAAAAGACGCTTTTTCTCCCCAAGAACGCAGAAATAATTCCTTGATTTTTCATGCTCAGGGAGTCCATCTCAGCATTGTCCTTGGGAAGGCAATTGCATCCTTGATGTTCTCAAGCCCGCAAATCCAGCTTATCAGGCGCTCAACTCCAAGCCCGAATCCTGAATGGGGAACGCTTCCGTACCTTCTTGTGTCAAGGTAAAATTCATAGTTCTCAAGCTTTTCTCCCTGTGCAAGAAGCCTCTCCTTTATCTTTTCGAGTTCAGATTCCCTCTCAGAGCCGCCAATCACTTCACCGTATCCCTCTGAAAGCAGGAAATCGCTTCCAAGCACAACATCAGGATTCTTATCATCCTCTTTCATGTAAAACGCCTTTATCTTCTTGGGATAGTGCGTAACTATTATCGGAGTGTCAAACAGTGAGGTTAGTTTGTCTTCCTCAATTGTCCTTAAATCCTTGCCCCAGGGGATTTCAACCCTGCACTTGTCCTTTAGAAGTTTAAGCGATTCATCATAAGTGATTCTCGGAAATTTCTTCTCAAGGCAGGGCTTAATCTTTGAGATATCCCTTTTTAGGATATTCAGTTCAGGCATATTCTTTTCAAGAACTTTTTTCACAACATATTTTATCAGCTCTTCTCCATATTTCATCATGCCTTCGAAATCGCACCAGGCAACCTCCATTTCAGCATGCCAGTATTCAGTCAGGTGCCTTGAGGTCTTGGATTTCTCTGCCCTGAATGAAGGCGCTATTGTGAATATCTTCTCGAGCGAAAATATGACTGGCTCTGCATACAGCTGCCATGACTGGGTAAGATTCACAGGATGCCCAAAGTAATCTACCTTAAACAGAGTTGAACCGCCCTCGCACTGCACAGCAGTAAAGCTTGGGGAATGATGCTCGTAAAAGCCCTGCCCCCAGAAATACTCCCTTATTGCCTGAAAAACAGTGCTCCTGATTTTCAGGATTGAGGTCATATACCTGCTTCTTATCCAGAGGTGCCTTTCATCCAGGAGAAATTCTGTGCTCTGGTCTTTGTTTATCGGGAACGGCTCTGCAAAGTTCACCACTTTTATGTCTGAAACAGCAATTTCAAAGCCGGTTGGGGCTCTTTTTTCAGGATGAATTGTCCCATGAATCTCGCAGGATGACTCAATCAGGATTTTTTCAATGTCAGCCCAGATTTTCTCTGAGACCGTATCCTTTTCAATTATGCACTGGACTATGTCTGTTGAATCACGAAGCACAATAAACCCGAATTTGTTGCTTTTCCTTTCCCTGTAAACCCATCCTCTTATGGATACCTCTCCCTTGCCCTTGTCAATTGCCTCCTTGATTGAGATAAATTTCATTTTATGCACCTGCCCCTGAAAAAATACGCTATGCATCCCCAAAATGCACGCGATTTTAAAAGTTTTGGTTTTTGGCAGTTATTTAATTAAGCGATTTCAGGTATTCTGCAATCTTTTCAACATCTATTGAAAAGCCGCACTGGCAGGGATTCCATTCCTCAAAATATTTCCTGTATTTTTCGCTTTCCTCGCCAAGGAGATCAAGCCTTTCCATCACCTTTTCCGGGCTTTTTTCCCTTTCCCCCCCAAATGCAGCCCTTCCGAGCCCGTCTGGGCAGACGAGCTCAAAGTTCCTTAAAAACTCAGGGTGCATTGGGTCTTCCCTGTCATGGAATGCGCCAAGTTCAGAAGGGAATTCCACAAGGAAAAAAGGCTGCTCAAACATCAGAGATAGCGATTTTATCGATTCCTCGGGAATTTCAAGCCCTTCCTCAACAGGGAAGCCCTCCCTTTTCAGGATTTGGAATGCGCGCTCATAGCTAAGCTTTGGAATCTTTTCCTCTTCAAAAGGAATCCTTATTGCGGGTTTTGAAATTCTTGCCAATGCAATTTCTACGAGCCTTATTGCTTCAGCGCTTGACAGCTCATCTGTTTCAACCCTGATTTTTCCTGTCTCTGTATCATAGACACATACTCCCCGAATAAGCCGTGACTGCTTTTTTCTCGTCTTTTTTCCTATTTCTAATTCTTCCCACTCAAATTCGGGAATTGAAAATGCCTCTCTTGAATCAGGCATCATTTCCGTAAAGCCGCTGCCCTTGAGGAAATCCATTATGTCAACAGCAATTGTTTTCATGTCAAATGAGCCTTTTTCCTGCTCCATAACTGATTCTGCTGTTCTTGCTCTTTCCTGCCTTTCAAAAGGCCTTGCCTGCTGTATTGCTTCCATTTTTTCCTCCGCTGTTTTTATGGTTTTTTTTATTAAGGCCTTTGCAACTCCAAGAATTTTTTATGAATTTCAACAACCTGGGATTGCAAAGGCAATCTTTTAGTTATCAAAATTCATGCAGATGATTTTTGAATCAGGCATTATTTTTACTTTGGAAATGCCCGTATCTGTAGCAGAAAATCTTTCCTCTTCCAGGCACATTTTCCAAAAGCTCATTTTTTTTGCCCTGCACTTATATTATATTTTAAACTATCTGAACTCCTTTTATTATAAATGTTTTCCCTGTAAAACGGCAAAATATTCTAAAAAAACGAAATATTTAAATAAAAATGGAATATTTTTCCATTAAAATGGCACTTGATGAAAAAGATTTCTCAATAATCGGGGTGCTTCTGGATAATTCAAAGCTAACAACGCATGAGATTTCAAAAAAACTCAGAATTCCCATTACAACAGTCCACAACAGGATAAAAAGGCTTGAGCAGACCGGCGTAATAAAGGGATATTCTGCCTTAATTGACTATGAGAAAATTGGGAGGGGAATACTTGCATACATCCTTGTGACAGTTAATTATTCTCTGCCGTCCGGGGGAAAGATGAACCAGGAGGAGCTTGCAAGGAGAATAAGAAAGCTTCCTGAGGTTGAGTCAGTGTCAATTGTCACAGGAGAGACAGACATGATAATTAGGACAAGGGTGAAGAGCATAAGGGAATTAAGCCAGTTCATACTTAAGAAATTAAGGACATTTGAAGGGATTGACAAGGCAATAAGCATGATTGCGCTTAACGACATTTGAGGAAATTTCAAATATAATCAAAAATCAGGCTTTTTGTTTGGAATTGGGGCGGTTTTTTCTTTTTAATCAAAAGAAATTCTGATAATCTCTAAAAAATTTAGAATTAAAAAATCAAATTAAAATTAATATTTCTTATGGCAGAATCCTGTCTGGCTCCCTTGGGAATAGAACAGCTTCCCGTATATTAGGAAGCTTGAGGAGCGCCTGAGTCAGCCTTTCAATCCCGACTGCAAATCCGCCGTGGGGAGGGACTCCGTATTTGAAGAACTTTGTAAACCACTCCAGGTTCTCAGGATTAAGATTCTTCTCATTTACCTGCTTCATGAGATTCTCATAACGGTTTTCCCTCTGCCCGCCTGAACTCATTTCAAGTGCGCCGTAATTCAAGTCAATGCTTCTCGCCCATTCTGGTTCAGAGTCAACTCTCATCACATAGAACGGCTTTATCTCAAAGGGGAACCTGTTGACCCAGTAGAAATCTGAATTGTATTTTTCCTTTACATATTTGGCAAGCAGCTCCATTGATTCTGAATCAAAGTCAGTTCCCTTTGGAAGCTTTTTTCCTAGGGATGCAAGGATGTCATACACCTCAGGGAACCTTATTTCGGGGAAAGGAGTTTTTGGAACTGAAAGTGAGATTCCAAGAAGAGCAAGGGAATCAGCGCATTTCTCAACAGCATTCTTTATTGCATGCACTATAACCCGCTCTTCAAGCCTTTCAATGTCAATCTCGTCTTTTATGAAAGCAATCTCAACTGCGCAGGCGCGGTGCTCGCAAAGGTGCCTTGCTGTGTGGGATTTCTCAGCCCTCCAGTTAGGGCCAAGGTCATATATCTTCTCAATGCCTCCGGCAATTGTGAGCTGCCTGTGAAGCTGAGGGTCCTGCCTCAGATAAGCCTCTTTCCCGTAATAGGCGATTTTAAAAACTTCTGCCCCTGATTCAGAAGCAGCTCCCATTATGCATGGAGTGAAAACATGAAGAAATCCGCTTTTGCTGAGGTATTCTGTCATGCCTTCTATCAATGCCGACTCTATCTTGAAGATTGCAAGGTTCTTCTGCTTTCTTAAGTCAACGCTTCGGTAGTCAAACCTCTTGGCAAATCCGGTCTCAATGTCTTTTTCTGTAACAAGAATTGGAAGGGCGTCTGATTTTGCAAGAATCTCAATTTTTTCAATTGAAATCTCAATCCCCATTTTTGCGATACTGCTTTTCTTTACTGTTCCAACTACTGAAATAACGCTTTCGGGGGTTATTTTTGATATTCTCTCAAATGATTCCCTGTCCAAAACATCTGAAAGAGCAACAAGCTGGGCAAGCCCTGAAAAGTCCCGGAGCACTATGAATTTTATCTTCTTCAAGTCTCTTATTTCCTGAACCCAGCCAGAGAGCATTACCTTCTTTCCGTCCATTTCAGGATTCAATTCCTTCACAAAAGTTCTTTCCATTTTTTTAGCCTCTTAAGAGATTTTGCCAGGTTAAGTTTTAAATCTTTTGATTAAAATTCTGCATCAAATTATTTTTGCCTCTCCGTGAAAAAGCGCCATGAACTCTTCTGCATCCTCCTTTTTTCCGACAATTGAGCCGTAGTGCATCGGAACTGCAATTTTCGGGGAAAATGAGTTTGCAGCTTCAGAAGCCTCTTTTGCATCCATTGTGTATGTGCCGCCAACAGGGAGCATTGCAACATCAATGTCCTTGAGGGAGCGCATTTCAGGTATGAAGTCAGTGTCCCCCGCATGGTATATTCTCTTGCCTTCAATTGTTATGACATAACCAAGCCAGTTGTTATCCCTCGGATGAAACTGCTTTTTTATGTTATATGCGGGAACGGTTTCAATCACAATGCCTTTTTCTTCAATTTTTTCATCAGGATTTGCAATCTTTATTTCAATTCCATCTATTTTCCTGATCTGGCTGAGGCAGTCGGGAGGCGCTATTATCATTGTCCCTTTTCCGGCAATCTTTTTCAGGTCTTCCAGGCTGCAATGGTCATAATGGCTGTGGGTTATTAAAATAAGGCCTGCCCTTTCTCCTGAATCAATATGAAAAGGGTCAATGTAAATTATAATTTTTCCAGTTATCCTGAATCCTGAGTGCCCAAGCCATTCAATTTTGACATTATTCAGTTCAAGCATTTTCTCACCCGTTTTGCGATTGCGAAAAGCATATCTATCTCTTGAGCCGCAGGGCAAGAGCCATGTCCTCAAGGCGCTTTATCTCATACTTTATCCCGTCAAACTTTTTCCTTAATTCGCCGTTTGGAAAATCAAACTTCATCAGCTCATAATATATCTCAAGCACAAGCCCCTTCATCTCAATTGCAAAATCATAGCTTCCGTTTGCAGCAGAATTTATCGCAATCCTTGAAATCTCTCCGATAAGGTCGCACATTCCAAGAAGGTAATGCTCTCCCTGGACTCCAAGCTCCTTGTGCGTAGGCATCCTCTTCTCTTTTATTATCTCAAAAAAGCACAATGCCTCAACATATTCCTGCATTGCATTTTTCAATGTTCCAGAATAGATGAGCGCAGGGACTTTTGCAATTTCCTTCTCCAATTCAGCATAAACCTTTCTTATCTCTTCAGCAGACTTTTCTGCCTCAGAAAGCTCATTCCGGTGCACAGAGTAAATTATTCTCTTTGAAAGCCTGATTATCTCCCTTGTCTTTCCAATAAGGTATTCCCTGTTGCTGTCAAACATTTCAAGCTCATTCTTGATTTCCTCAAAATCCTTTCTTTCTATCATGGGAATATTTATCCCCCGGCTGTTTATAAATGTTTTCGTGCAGGAATTTTCCTTTTATGAAAGGATTACAAAAATATTTATACTGGCTTTTGATTTGCCTAATTCAGGAATGTATGACATAATCATAGGAAGGGATGAGGAAGACAAGAAGAAGTTCGGCGATGTAGGCACAATATTCATAGGGAAGCACTATGTCAAAATGGGGCAGACAACATCGCTTTCCAACTCAATTTACCTTGATGTGGCGCGGAGCCATGTAATCTTCATATGCGGAAAGAGGGGCTCAGGAAAGAGCTATACCATGGGCGTGATTGCCGAAGCAATCTCTGACCTGCCAAAAGAGATATCCAAGAATGTCGCTGTCCTGATGCTCGACACAATGGGGATATACTGGACAATGAAAGACCCAAATCTCAAGGAAAGCGCCCTTCTTTCAGAATGGGAGATGAAGCCGAAGGCAATGAGGATAAACATATTCACTCCAAAAGGTTTTTTCAAGGA
>JAPLZQ010000001.1 GCA_026394965.1 Candidatus Woesearchaeota archaeon | reverse complement strand
GGCAATTGCCCTGAAGAAATTATGATTGCTTTTTGATTATTTTTTATTGGATTAAATTCAAGTAAAACCGAAAAAAATTGAAAAAATAGGATTGAAATTTAAACGGAGGAATTAAAATGAGCGAAAAAATTATTGGAATTGACTTGGGGACTTCAAACAGCTGCGCTTCTGTCCTGGAAGCGGGAAAGCCGGTAATAATTCCCAGTGCAGAGGGTTCAACAGTAAGCGGAAAGACTGTTCCGAGCGTTGTGGCATTCACAAAAGACGGCGAACTTCTGGTTGGCGAGCCTGCAAGAAGGCAGGCAATCTCAAACCCTGAAAGGACAATTACTGCTTTCAAGAGGAAGATGGGAACTGACTTCAAGTACAAGGTTAACGGCAAGAGCTACACCCCCCAGGAAATCTCAGCATTCCTTCTCCAGAAGATAAAGAAGGATGTAGAGGCGTTCCTCGGAAAGGAAATCAAGAAGGCGGTAATAACAGTTCCCGCGTATTTTGACGACAACCAGAGGCAGGCGACATAGGATGCAGGGACATTTGCGGGGCTTGAGGTTGTGAGGATTGTGAACGAGCCGTCAGCTGCGTGCCTTGCATACGGGCTTGACAAGTCAGACAAGGAGCACACAGTGATTGTTTTTGATTTCGGAGGAGGAACCCTTGATGTAACTGTAATGGAATACGGGCAGGGCGTTTTTGAGGTTAAGTCCACCTCAGGAGACACCCAGCTCGGCGGAACAGACATGGACAAGGTTCTTACAGACTTCATTGTGAAGGAATTCAAGAGGACAGAAGGCGTTGACCTTTCAAAGGACAGCATGGCAATTCAGCGCTTGAAAGAGGCTGCTGAGAAAGCCAAGATTGAGCTTTCAGGAGTGCTTGAGACAGAGATAAACCTTCCTTTCATATCAGCCACAAACGAGGGTCCAAAGCATCTGCTTATGAAAATAAACAGGGCAAAGCTTGAGGAACTCATAAAGCCGATTGTGGACAGGTGCAGAAAGCCGCTTGAGCAGGCAATGGCTGACGGAAAGGTGACAAGAGACAACATTGCAAAGGTAATCCTTGTCGGAGGGCCTACAAGAATGCCTATTGTCCAGAAATTTGTTGAGGACATGGTTGGAAAGAAGATTGAAAGGGGCGTTGACCCTATGGAGTGCGTCTCAATGGGTGCAGCTGTCCAGGGAGGAATCCTTGCAGGGGATGTGAAAGACATTCTCCTTTTGGATGTAACTCCATTGAGCCTGGGAATAGAGACTCTCGGAGGAATCTTCACCAAGCTCATTGACAGGAACACCACAATCCCAACAAAGAAATCCCAGACTTTCACAACTGCATCAGACAGCCAGCCAGCTGTCTCAATCAGGGTTTTCCAGGGCGAGCGCCCAATGGCAGAGGATAACAAGCTCCTCGGAAATTTTGACCTTGTAGGAATCCCTCCTGCCCCAAGGGGAATACCGCAGATTGAGGTAACATTCAACATTGATGCAAACGGGATAATCCATGTCTCTGCAAAGGACAGGGGAACTGGGAAGGAGCAGGCGATAACAATAACTGCCTCAACAAAACTCAATGAAGATGAGATTGAAAGGATGAAGAAAGAGGCTGAAGCCCATGCAGATGAGGACAGCAGGAGAAAGGAGAATGCTGAAGTTCTCAACAATGCAGATTCAGTAATCTACAGCACAGACAAGCTTCTTGATGAGATGAAGGGAAAAGTTGATGATTCCAAGCTTGAAGCGATAAGGGCAAAAGTCAAGGAGTTAAAGGAGCTCAAGGAGAAGGGAAAAGATAAAGATGTCTCGCAGATAAAGGACAAGCTTGATGAAGTCAACAAGCTTCTTCAGGAAGCCTCAACAGAGCTTTACCAGAAGGCAGGTGCAGGACAGCAGGGAGAAAGCGCTTCAGGGCAGGAAGATTCTTCTTCAGGAGAGCAGCAGGAGAATGTGAAAGAGGAGAAGCCCAAGAGCAAGGTTTATGATGCTGACTACAAGGTTAATGATGACAAGAAAAAGAAGAAATAAGTCCGTATTTGACCTCCATGAAGGAATTCCAAGTTTTTTATTTTTTTATGCAGAAAAGCGGCAAAACTCCAATCTTTAGATTGGAGATACGGCCGCTTTTGGCATCCTAAAAATCCGCGATTAAGAGAGCGTCCGGTCAAACTCCGTACTTTAGTGCGGAGTAGGACGCTCTCAGCGGATTTTTATGATTTTTTTTAAAATTATTTAAAATCATTTTAAATTACATTAATGCGTGGAATAATGGGAATTGAATGGGAAGAAGGGAAGAGTGCACTCTATGAAAGCCGATTGATAAGTTCTGATTATCTTTTATCAAAAAATTTAAAAACAGCATGTGAAAATCTTTCTGTTAATTCATCTGATTTTGAATCATCTCGCAGATTATGGGGGATAAACGAAATGAAGATACCAACTACAGGGGAGTGCATGAAACTTTTGAAAAAGGAGCGCGTCCCTGAGAACATAATAAAGCACTCAATTGTTGTTAATGAGATAAGCATGGGCACAACCACGCAAATGTTGCGCACAAGTAACTTTATGATTTGGGCTGTCCTGATGTTGCGCAGTTTAATCTGAAGCATGTCATTAACCTGTCTCCCGGAGAAAAAGACCCTTTCAGCAACTGGGAGGAAAGAATAGTTTACTATTCCGACAAGCTTGTTAACAATTACACGATAGTAAGCATTGATGAGAGGTATGACTACCTTATCAGGAAATACGGAAATAACGAGCCTGAGCGGTGCAGAAGGATTCTATGCACCAAGCAAGCTGTCCTTGAGATTGAGAAGGAGATTCTCTCAAAGGCAGGGTTAAAACCAGGAGACATAAAGAATCTTATCAGAAGCGAAAAGAGCGAGCCGATTTACAAATGATGTGGTTGAATGGCAAAAGATTACTATGAAACCCTCGGAGTGTCAAATACTGCGGGGCAGGACGAGATAAAGCGGGCTTACAAGGAGCTTGCCAAGAAATACCATCCAGACCTCCACAAGGGGGACAAGGACAAGGAGGAGAAGTTTAAGGAGATAAATGAGGCATACAAGGTTCTCTCTGACGACAAGAGCAGGGCTAACTATGACAGGTTCGGCTCATCTGAGTATAATCAGGGCTTCCAGGCAGGGGATTCTGGTTTTGACTTCCGCGGATTTGATTTTTCAGACATAA